>NZ_MKJW01000100.1:0-166174 GCF_001942375.1 Kocuria sp. CNJ-770 | reverse complement strand
GCCGCGGGCCGGGCGGCCCCACTCGGCCCAGGAGCCGTCGTAGACGGAGGACCTCCGTGCGGCCCGCGAGGTGGCGCCCAGGGCCAGCACGCACGCGGTGAGCCCCGAGCCGCAGCTGGTGACCACGCGCCGTCCCTCGGGGGCCGCCGCTGCGATCCGCTCCCGCAGCTCGGGCGGCGGCAGCAGCCGCCCGTCCGCGCCCAGCAGCTCCGTGTACGGCAGGCTGACCGCCCCGGGCATGTGGCCGGGGCGCAGGCCGGGGCGGGGCTCGGGCTCCGTGCCCGCGAACCGGCCGGCGGGGCGGGCGTCGAGGACGACCGCCCCGGGCTCGGCGAGGGCGCCGGCGACGTCGTCGGCGCCCACGAAGAACCCCTCCTGCGGCACGAGCTCGACGTCACCGGGCTCGGCGGGCGGATCCGCGTGCGCGCCCACCGGCCGCCCCTCGGCGGCCCAGGCCGGCAGCCCGCCGTCGAGCACCGCGACCCGGTCGAAGCCCGCCGCCCGCAGCATCCACCACACCCGCGCGGAGGCGAAGACGCCCTTGCCGTCGTAGGCCACCACGCTGCTGGTCCGGGAGATCCCCAGCGCGCGGGCCGCCGCGGTCAGCCGGCCCGCCGGCGGCATGGTGTGCGGCAGCTCCGCGGACGGGTCGGCGAACGGCCCGTCCAGGTCCAGGAGCAGGGCGCCCGGGATGGCCTCGTCGGTGCGGTTGAGCGTGGAGCTCGCGTCCACCAGCACGAGCCGGGGGTCGCCGAGGTGGGCGGCCAGCCATCCGGTGCCCACCACGGGCCCGGGCAGCTCGAGGGACGTCTCCTGGTGCGGGGTGCCGGTGCTCATGCGGGTCAGGGTAGCGCCTCGGGCTACGAGGCGGCGCCCGCCAGCGCCCGCTCGAGGTCCTCCAGCTGGTCCTCGACGTCCTCGATCCCCACCGACAGCCGCACGAGGTCGGTGGGCACCGCCAGCGGGGTGCCCCGGACCGAGGCGTGCGTCATCTCGGACGGATAGCAGATCAGGGACTCGACCCCGCCCAGGCTCACGGACAGGGAGTACAGCCGGGTGCCCTCGGCCACCGCGCGGGCCGCGGCCTCTCCCCCGGCGAGGCGGAAGGAGACCATGCCGCCGGACCCGCGCATCTGCGTCGCGGCGAGCGCGTGGCCGGGGTGCTCGGGCAGCCCGGGGTAGAGCACCTGGGAGACCTCCGGACGCTCCAGCAGCCACTCCGCGATCCGCTGGGCGTTCTCCTGGTGGCGTTCCATGCGCAGGCTCAGGGTCTTGAGCCCGCGGGCGGCCAGGTAGCTGTCCTGGGGCCCGGCCACGGCGCCTGCGGCGAACTGCTGAAAGCCGACCGTCTCGGCGAGCGGGGCGCCGCGCCAGGCGGCGGTCCCGACGACCACGGCCCCGCCGAGGACGTCGGAGTGCCCGCCGATGTACTTGGTGGTGGAGTGCACCACGGCGTGGGCCCCCAGGAGCAGCGGGTTCTGCAGGTACGGGGAGGCGAAGGTGTTGTCCACCACGAGCAGCGCGCCCGCCTCCCGGGCCAGCTCCGCCCAGGCCGCGACGTCGGCGATGCCGAGCAGCGGGTTGGAGGGCGTCTCCAGCCACAGCACCGCGGTGTCCCCGGGGCGGACCGCGGCGCGGACGGCGTCGAGATCGGTGATCTCCACGGGGGTGTGGCCGATCCCCCACGGGGCGAGCACCCGGGTGATCAGCCGGTTGGTGCCGCCGTAGCCGTCGGCGCCGAGCACCACGTGCTCGCCCGGGCGCAGCACCGCCCGCAGCAGCGCGTCCTCGGCGGCGATCCCGGAGGCGAAGGCGAACGCGCGCTCGCCGTGCTCCAGGGCCGCGAGCTGCTCCTCGAAGCCGTTGCGGGTGGGGTTGGAGCCGCGGCTGTACTCGTGGCCGGCGCGCAGGACGTTGATCCCGTCCTGGGCGAAGGTGGAGGTCTGGTAGACCGGCGGGATGACGGCCCCGGTCAGGGGGTCGGGCTGCTGGCCGGCGTGGACGGCGGTGGTGGTGAAGCCGCGGCGGCGGGTGGTGACGGTCTGGCTCATGGTGGGGCTCACTTCCGGAGGGTCGAAACGGTCTCGAGCACGGCGTCGAGGGCCTGGCCGAGGTCGGCCACGAGGTCCTGGGGCGCCTCGAGGCCGATCGAGAGCCGGACGGTGGTCTCGGCGATCCCGCCGGCCCGGCGCTGCTCGGGCGTGAGCCGGCAGTGGGTCATCGCGGCCGGGTGGGCCACGAGGCTGCGGGTGTCGCCGATGTTGGCGACCAGCTTGAACAGTTGCAGCCCGTCGATGAAGGGGCCCACGGCGGCGTCCGGGGCGGCGAGGTCGAAGGAGAACACGGAGCCGGTGCCGCGGGGGAAGTCCCGGGCCGCGATCCCGGCCCCGGGGTCCCCCGGCAGCCCGGGGTGGTGCACGCGCGCGACGGCGGGGTGGCCGACGAGGAACTCGGCCACGGTCAGCGCCGAGGCCGTGTGCCGGGCCACCCGCAGGTCGAGGGTCTCGGTGCCCTGCAGGATCTGGCTGGCGTTGAACGGGGACAGCGTGGTGCCGAGGTCGTGCACGTACTTGGCCCGGACCAGGTGCAGGTAGGGGCTGGCGCCGGCGCACTTGTCGAGCAGGCTCTGCCCGCCCCAGCGGGCGCGGGCGCGGGTGAACTGGGGCCACCGCGCAGGCTCGGCGGACCAGTCGAACGTCCCGCCGTCCACGACCGCCCCGGCGAGGGCGTTGCCGTGGCCGCCGAGGAACTTGGTGGCCGAGTGCACCACGATGTCCGCGCCCTTCTCCAGCGGCCGGTACAGCGCCGGGGAGGCGAGGGTGTTGTCGACGACGACGGGCACCCGCGCCGCCCGGGCGACGTCGGCGATCCCGGGCAGGTCCGGCAGCGTGGCCAGCGGGTTGCCGATGGACTCGAGCAGGAAGGCCCGGGTGTCGGGGCGCACGGCCGCGGCCCAGGCGCCGGGTGCGGTGGGGTCCACGAAGTCGACCTCGACGCCGTGGTCGGCCAGCGAGTCGGTGAGCAGGTCCACGGTCCCGCCGTAGAGCTTCTCGGAGGCGACCAGGTGCTTGTCCTCCCCCTGGCCCAGCAGGGCCAGCAGGGCCACGGCCACCGCGGACTGCCCGGAGCCGGTGGCCACGGCGCCCGCCCCGCCCTCGAGGTCGCTGATCCGCTGCTCGAGCACGGCGACCGTGGGGTTGCCGGTGCGGGTGTAGGTGAAGCCGGCGCGGGTCTGGGCGAACATCTGCCGGGCGGCCTCGTAGTCCGGGAACTCGAAGGCGGCGCTCTGGTAGATCGGCACCGTGAGGGTGCGCTGCCCGGGGTCGTGGTCGGCGCCGGCGTGGATCTGCCGGGTCGAGAGGTCGTGATCGGTCACGGGGAGGGACATGGCGCGGCTCCTGTGCACGTGCTCTTACCCGCACCGGTCACCCGCTGCGGGGCAGCGGGGATGCAGGCCGCTTCCTCATCCGAACCACCCGATGAGCATGGGGTTGGTGCGCGACCCAGTCGGAGCTTGGCAGTCGCGTCTCGTGAAGCTGGGACCACACTATGCGCGGGGCGGGCCGGCGCCGTTCCGCGACCCAAGATGACGTCCGTGACGGATCGTGACGCCGCTCGTGACGCCCCCCGGTGACGCCCCCGGTGGCGCCCTCTGTGAGCCCCGGCGCTCCCGGGGCCCCGGCGGGTCACGCCCGGGTGTCGATGTCCTCGAAGATCAGGAACGTCTGGGTGTCCACCACGCCGGGCAGCTGCTGGATGTGCTCGAAGATCACCTGCCGCAGGTGCACCGTGTCCACGGCGCGCACCAGCAGCATGACGTCGAAGTTGCCGCCCACCAGGGCGATGTGGTGCACGGCCGGGATGGCCCGCAGCTGCGCGCACAGCTCCCGCCAGGTGTTCTGCTGGAGCTTCAGCGTCACATAGGCCGAGGCCTGCAGCCCGGCGCGCACCGGGTCGATCACGGTGCTGAAGCGCAGGATCACCCCCTCGTCGCGCAGCCGGTTGATGCGGGCGTAGGCGTGGGCGCGGGAGACGTGCACGGCCGCGGCGATCGCGGTCACCGACTGCCGGGCGTCCCGGGAGAGCTCGGCGAGGATCTTCCGGTCGGTCTCGTCCAGCGGGACGGGGGTCGAGGGCACGGCGGGGCTCCTTCGGGGCGGGACGGGAGGGCGGGCAGCGGTGTCGGACGAATGCGTGTGCGCCACGCCACAGTAAAACATTTCGTCCACGAGGACAGCACCGATGCCCGCAGGATTCTGGACTTTCCCGCACCGCTGGATACGAACCGTCGGTTCTTCTCATACTGGGCGGACAGAACTTCAGCGGCCTTCCTGCCTCCCCGCGTCCGCACCAGGACCGGGGACCGACCGAGGGGACACCATGAGCCAGACCGTCGAGACCCCCGAGGACCCGATCCTCCGGGCCTCCCAGACCTTCGGCATCACGCCGGAGCAGTACATGCTCCCGGCGCGCGGCGAGATCCGGATGGTGGACCCCACCGGCCGGCTGCTGCCGGCCGAGGAGCAGGGCACCGAGCCCGGCCACGAGTACCCGCTGCCCGCGGGGGACGTGCTGCTGGGCGCCTACGAGAAGCTGGTGGTCGGCCGCCGGGTCAACGACCAGAACTCCGCGCTGGTGCGCCAGGGCCGGATGGCCGTCTATCCCTCCAGCCACGGGCAGGAGGCCTGCCAGGTGGCGGCGGCCCTGTGCCTGCGGGAGGGCGACTGGCTGTTCCCCACCTACCGGGACACCGTGGCCGTGATGACCAAGGGCGTGCGGCCCATGGACGTGATGTCGATCTTCCGCGGCGAGTGGCACGGCGGCTACGACCCCCACGAGCACCACGTCGGCATCCAGTCGACCCCGCTGACCACCCAGCTGCTGCACGCGGTGGGCGTGGCCCACGCCGCGAAGCTGCGCGGTGAGGACACCGTGGTCCTGGCCATGTGCGGCGACGGCGCCACGAGCGAGGGCGACTTCCACGAGGCCCTCAACTTCGCCGCCGTGTTCAAGCTGCCGGTCGTGTTCTTCGTGCAGAACAACGGCTACGCGATCTCCGTGCCCCTGTCCCAGCAGTCGGCCGCCCCGAGCCTCGCCCACAAGGCGGTCGGCTACGGCATGGCCGGGGAGCGGGTGGACGGCAACGACCTGGTGGCCCTGCTCGCCACGCTGGGCCGCGCCGTGGACCTGGCGCGCTCGGAGTCCGAGCCCCTCCTCGTGGAGGCCCACACCTACCGCATGCAGGCGCACACCAACGCCGACGACGCGACCCGCTACCGCGACGACGCGGAGGTGCAGGAGTGGATCGCCAAGGACCCCGTGACCCGGATGCGCGCCTACCTGGCCGGGGAGGGACTGCTCGACGACGCGGCCGAGCAGCGCATCGCCGCCGCCGCCGAGGACGTCGCCGCGGCGCTGCGCGACGGCATGAACGCCGACGTGCAGGTCGACCCGCGCGAGCTCTTCCGCCACGTCTACACCGAGCAGACCCCGCAGCTCGACGAGCAGGAGCAGTTCCTCGCCGCCGAGCTCGCCCGAGAGGAGACCGCACAGTGAGCACCCTCCAGGCCCCCGCCCCGTCCGGGCGGACCCCGGCCGTCAAGCCGGCCACCTTCGCCCAGGCGCTCAACACCGCCCTGGCCGACGCCCTGGCCGCCGACGACGCCGTCGTCGTCTTCGGGGAGGACGTCGGGACCCTCGGCGGGGTCTTCCGGATCACCGACGGGCTGACGCAGCGCTTCGGCCGCACCCGCTGCTTCGACACCCCGCTGGCCGAGTCCGGGATCGCCGGGATGGCCGTGGGCATGGCGATGAACCGGATGCGCCCGGTGATCGAGATGCAGTTCGACGCCTTCGCCTATCCGGCGTTCGAGCAGGTCGCCTCGCACATCGCGAAGATGCACAACCGCACCCGCGGCGCCGTGACCCTGCCGATCGTCATCCGCATCCCCTACGCCGGCGGCATCGGCGGCGTGGAGCACCACTGCGACTCCTCCGAGGCCTACTACGCCCACACCCCGGGGCTGAAGGTCTTCACCCCGGCCACCGTCGAGGACGCCTACCTCATGCTCCGCGAGGCGATCGACTCCGACGACCCCGTGGTGTTCTTCGAGCCCAAGAAGCTCTACTGGTCCAAGGCGCCGGTGGACCTGGCCGAGCTGAGGGACCGCTACGAGAACCGGGCCCCGGAGCGCCGGGAGGGCCGCGCCGTCGTCGCCCGCACCGGGCAGGACGCCACGATCCTCACCTACGGGCCGTCCGTGCCCACCGCCCTGGCGGCCGCCGCGGCCGCCGAGGCCGAGGGCCGCTCCCTCGAGGTCGTGGACCTGCGCAGCATCGTCCCGTTCGACGACGAGACCGTCGCCGCGTCGGTGCGCCGCACCGGGCGCGTGGTCGTGGTGGCCGAGGCCCCCGGCTTCGCCTCCGTGGCCGCCGAGATCGTGGCCCGGGTGCAGGAGCGCTGTTTCCACTCGCTGGCCGCGCCGGTGCGGCGCGTGACCGGCTTCGACATCCCGTACCCCTCGCCCAAGCTCGAGGAGTACTACCTGCCCAGCGTCGACCGCATCCTAGACGCCGTGGACGACCTGCAGTGGGAGGACTGACCATGACCGTGAAGACGTTCACCCTGCCGGATCTCGGCGAGGGACTCACCGAGGCCGAGCTCGTGAGCTGGCTGGTCCAGGTGGGCGACACCGTGGCCGTGGACCAGCCCATCGCCGAGGTGGAGACCGCCAAGTCCGCGGTGGAGGTGCCCTGCCCCTTCGCCGGGACCGTGCAGGAGCTGCACGGCGCCTCCGGGCAGACCCTCGACGTGGGCGCGCCGCTGATCTCCGTGAACACCGGGGACACCGCCGGGACCCCCGCCCCGCAGGCGGCGGACCCCGTGGCGGGCAGTCCTACCGCGAGGAGGAGCGCGCCGGGGCGGACCCTCGCTCCGCGGCCGAGGCGGGCACCGTGGCCTCCGGGGCCTCCGACGACGCCGAGGGCTCCGGCAGCGTGCTCATCGGCTACGGCACCCCGGCCGCGGGATCGGCCGGCGCCGGCGCCGGCCCAAGCGCGCCGCGGCTCCCGCCGGGGCCTCCGGCCCGCTCGCCGACCGGCTCGGCGACCGGGCTCCCAGCAGCTCGCCGAGCAGACCGCCGGGCAGGCCGCGGCGTCCGGGGCCGCCCACGACGCGATGGCCTCGGCCCCGCGGCTGGCCCCCACTGTCATCTCCCCGATCGTGCGCAAGCTCGCGAAGGACCGCGGGATCGACATCTCCACCGTGCGCGGCTCCGGGCCCGGCGGGCTGATCCTCCGCCGGGACGTCGTGGCCGCCACCGCCGCCCCGACGGCGCCCGCCCCGCCGCAGCCCCTCGCGGCGGAGCCGGCCGACGGGGCGCCGTCCGGGACGGACCCGCGCACCGGCCTGGGCGTGGCCGGGCGCGTCCCGGTCTCGGGGGTGCGGAAGGTCATCGCGCAGGCGATGAGCCGGTCGCGCACCGAGATCCCCGAGGCCACCGTCTGGGTGGACGTGGACGCCACGAGGCTGGTGGAGCTGCGCGCGGCGCTCAAGGCGCAGGACCCCGCCACCGCGCCGGGGCTCATGGCCCTGATCGCCCGCTTCGTGCTCGCCGGCCTGGCCCGGTATCCCGAGCTCGCCACCCGCATCGAGACCCGCGAGGACGGCAGCCAGGAGATCGTGCGCTTCGAGGGCGTGAACCTGGGCTTCGCGGCGCAGACCGACCGCGGGCTCGTGGTGCCCAACATCCGCGGCGCCCACGCCCTGAGCGCCCGTGGTCTCGACGCCGAGCTGCGCCGGCTCACCGAGCTGGCCCGCTCCGGCAAGGCCTCCCCGGCGGAGCTGTCCGGGTCCACGTTCACCCTCAACAACTACGGGGTGTTCGGCACGGACGGGGCCGCGGCGATCATCAACCACCCGGAGGTGGCGATCCTCGGGGTCGGCCGGATCATCGACCGGCCGTGGGTGGTCGACGGGCAGCTGGCCGTCCGCAAGGTCACCCAGCTCTCCCTGGCCTTCGACCACCGCGTGTGCGACGGCGGGGCGGCCGGCGGCTTCTTGCGCATGGTGGCCGACGCGGTCGAGAACCCGATGTCGGTGCTCGCGGACCTGTAGCAGCAACCGGGCCGAGCCCTCGGGCCCGGCCCGGCAGGCTCAGCGGTCCGGGACCGCCCCGGCCGTCAGTCGCTCTCGGGGCCGGAGCAGTACAGGCAGTCGGGCTCGGCCGCGCCGCAGGCGCAGCGCAGCACGACGGCGCCCCAGGACAGGGCGGCGGTCCCGCGGAGGCGGGGACGGGGCGGGGCCGGGACGAGGTTCGGCAGGAGTTCGACGGTCATGGGTGCAGGTCCTCGAGGATGGGCCGCGGAGCGGTGGTCGTGCAGGGGCGCACCGGCGACGACGGTCGCGGGCAGGACGGGACGCCTGTGTCCTGCCTCACGGCCGGCGGGCTGGTGTATCCAGTATCGGCCGCCGGTCCCATCGGCAAAAGCGATGCTTTCCGACGACTACTGGTTAGTATTTTTGTGCCCTCGCCCAGCGGCGCGGATGCCCACGGCTCAGTGCGCGAGTTCCCAGGACCACAGCAGCAACAGCGTCACCAGGAACCCGGTGAGGTAGTTCAGCCACAGGAAGCGCCGCCAGCCGCGGTTGGCCCGCGCGCAGCCGGCATCCGTGATGGTCAGGAACGGCACGAGGTTCGCCAGGTAGGGCAGGACCAGCAGCGACGCCAGCGGCCCGGGCCAGGGCACGAGGAGCAGGAGCAGCCCGGCGGCCAGGTAGAGCACCAGGGCGGCCCACACGGTGGGGCGGGCGCCCAGGACCGTGGCGATCGAGCGCAGCCCGCCCTCCCGGTCCGCCCGGACGTCCTGCACGGCCCCGAAGGCCTGGGAGGCCATCGACCACAGGAAGAACCCCGCGCACAGGGCCACCACGCCCACCGACGGGTCCGCCCCGGCGAGCACCAGACCGTAGACGGCCGGGGAGACGAAGTGGGCGGCGGAGGTCGCCGAGTCCAGGAACGGGACCTCCTTGAAGCGCAGCCCCCTGAGGCTGTAGGCCACGACCGCGAGGAGACTCGCCCCGAGCACCCCTGCCGCCGCGGCCCCGCCGGCGGGGAGCAGGTAGGCCAGGAAGGGCAGGGCGGCCAGCACCGAGCCCACCAGGACCATCCGGTGCTCGGAGCGGTCCACGAGCGCGCCCTCGACGCCGCCCTTGCGGGGGTTGCGGAGGTCGGACTCGTAGTCGAAGACGTCGTTGATCCCGTACATCAGCAGGTTGTAGGGGAACAGGAAGAACAGGGTCCCGGCCACCAGGGGCAGGTCCACCCGGCCGGTGGTCAGGACGTAGGCCGCCGCGAACGGGAAGGCGGTGTTGACCCACGAGACCGGGCGGGACGTGGCCACCAGGGTGCGCACGGTGGCCGTCAGCCGACCGCGCTCGGCCAGCCCCCACCACAGCGAGGGCAGCAGCAGCAGCGCGGCCAGCGGGTACGCGAAGTCCTCCACCGGCACCAGGCCGATCCGCAGCTCCGTGATGTGCCCGGCCCCGTAGTCGAAGAACCCGGCGGCGATCATGAGGTTGTCGAACACGACCGTCAGCAGCGCCAGGACCCCGAAGGAGATCCCGAGCACGGCCAGGGCCCGGCGCGGGGCGGGCGCCGGGGAGGGCCGGCGGACCAGCAGGGTGGCCGGCACCAGGGCCAGCGCCAGGAAGACCGGGATGACGAGGGCGTAGGTCACGGGGCGTCCGCCTCCTCGCGGACCGGCGCGGCCGCGGCGGAGCGGCGCGCCAGCGCCTTCTCCGTCAGCCGGACCAGGTTCATGGTGAGGTAGCAGAGAAACAGCAGGAACACGACCTCCTCGACCGGGATCTGCGGGGCCACCATCCAGCCCGTCGCGTAGGCGCTCCGGCTGTGCAGGAAGATCCCGAGGCCGATCCCGGCCACGTCCCACGCGAGGAAGAACACCAGGCCCGCGGCCAGCACGAGCAGACCCCGGCGGAGGTCCCGGGCGAGGAACAGCCTGCCCCGCACGTCGAGGAGCACCATCCCGGCCAGGCTGAGCAGCAGGAAACCGAGGTACGCAAAGCTCATCCGCGGGGCACCAGGGGTTCTGCCAGCGGTCCGGTGGAGGTGTCCCCGCGCAGGTCCTTGAGCAGGATCTCCGCGCTGATCAGGCACATCGGCAGCCCGATGCCGGGAATGGTCGAGGCCCCGCAGTAGTGCAGCCCGGCCACCTTGCGGCTGCGGTTGGCCCCGCGGAAGAACGCGGACTGCTTGAGCACGTGGGCGGGGCCCAGCACGTTGCCCCGCCAGGAGTTGAAGTCCCGCCGGAAGTCCTCGGGGCCCACCGTGTGGCGCACCACGATCCGCGCGCGCAGGTCCGGCACGCCGGCCCACGCGGCGACCTGGTCGATCACCCGGTCGGCGACCTCCTCCACGCGCGCGGCGCCGGTGCCGTCGGGGCCGCCGGCGCCGAGCCCCGGGTCGGCGGGCACGGGGATCAGGACGAACAGGTTCTCGTGCCCCTCCGGGGCGGTCGAGGGGTCGGTGGCCGAGGGCTTGCACACGTAGACGGACGCGGGGTCCGGCACCCGCGTGGGCTCCTCGAAGATGGCCCGGAAGTTGGTGTCCCAGTCCTCGCTGAAGAACAGGCTGTGGTGCGGCAGCTGGGGCAGCTCCCCCCGCACCCCGAGCATCACGAGCACCGCCCCCGGGCCGGTCTGGCGCCGGTCCCAGTACCGCTGCGGGTAGCTCTGCAGCTCGGGCGGCAGCAGCGCGGTCTCCGTGTGGTGCAGGTCAGCGGCGGAGACGACGACGTCGGCGGCGAGCTCGTGCTCGGCCCCCTCCGCGTCCCGCCACACCACGCCGGTGGCCCGCACGGGGCCGTCCGCGGCCGCGGAGGTGCGGATCCGCACGACGTCGGCCCCGGTCCGGATCCGAGCCCCGTGGGCGACGGCGAGCCGTTCGGCGGCCTCGACGACGCGGCGGAACCCGCCCCGCGGGTACTGCACGGAGTCGGCGAGGTCCATCCAGCTCATGAGGTGGTAGAGCGAGGGCGTCATCCGGGGCGCGCTGGCCAGGAACACGGCCGGGTAGCCGAGCACCTGCCGCAGCCGGGTGTCCCGGACGGTGGCGGCGGCGAAGTCGTGCAGGGATCCGGAGAGGTGGCGGGCGAGCTCCGGCAGCCCCCGCAGGACCGCCCGGTTGAACAGCGGGGTGAAGGCGGCGTAGGAGGTGTAGAGGAAGTGGCCCACGGCCAGCTCGTAGGTGCGCTTCGCCGAGGCCAGGTAGGTGCGGATCCGCGCGCCGGCCCCGGGCTCCACCGACTCGAACAGCGCCACCGTGTGCTCGAGGTCGGAGCGGATGTCGATCGGCTGCTCGTAGCGCTCGCCGTAGACCCGGTAGGCGGGGTCGAGGCGCACGAGGTCGAGCTCCTGCGCCGCGCTGGAGCCCATGAGGCGGAAGAAGTGGTCGAAGACCTCGGGCATCAGGTACCAGGAGGGCCCGGTGTCGAAGCGGAACCCGTCCCGCTCCAGCAGCCCGGCCCGCCCGCCGGTGCTCGCCCCGCGCTCGAGGACGGTGACGTCCCAGCCGTCCTTGGCGAGCAGGCCCGCCGCGGCGAGCCCGGCGATCCCGGCGCCGACCACCACGGCGCGCCGCCCGCGCGGGGCGGGGGCCCGGCGCCGGGTCCTCGCCCGGACGACCGCGGACGCGGCGAGCGCGGCCTTGCGCGGGTCGGGGACGCGGATCCGGGAGCTGAGCAGCTCCCGAGCGGGGGTGGCACGGATGCGCACGGACAGCTCCCGGAACAGGTCGTGGGCGGCGAGGACGGCGGCGCGGGAGGACACGGGCAGGTCGTCGATCACCGCCCGGGCGGCGGCGAGGTCGGCGTCGATGTCGTCGAGGAGCCGGTCCTTCTCGGTCTCGGAGAACGCGCCGGGCTCCACGCCGGGGAAGTAGACGCGGCCCAGCTCGCCGTAGTCCTCGGCGAGGTCCCGCAGGAAGTTCACCTTCTGGAACGCGGCGCCCAGGCGGCGGGCCCCGGCGACGAGCTGCGCGCGCACGTCCGGGGGCACCTCCCGGCCGGCGAGGAAGACCTGCAGGCACATCAGGCCGACCACCTCCGCGGAACCGTAGACGTACTCGTCCAGGGAGCCGGGGCTGTGCCGGTCCTCGCTGAGGTCGGCGCGCATCGACGCGAAGAACGGGCGGACGAGGTCGGCGCCGATCCCGGCGTCGCGGGCCGTGCGGGCGAAGGCGTGCACCACGAGGTTGCTGCTGAACCCGCGCGCGATCGCGGCGTAGGTCTCGGCCTCGAGGTCGTCGAGCAGCTCCCGCGCCCCCTCGGCCGGGACCCCGGCGCCGGCGCTGGCGCCGTCGACGATCTCGTCGGCGATGCGCACGAGGGCGTAGACGGCGTAGACGTGGGGGCGGATCTGCGGGCCCAGGAGCCGGCAGGCCAGGCCGAACGAGGTGGAGTACCGGCGGATGACGGTCGCGGCGGCCTGCCGGGCGGCGTCGTCGTAGCGGGCGGCGGCCTCGGCCGGGGACCCGGCGTGCTGTGCCGCGCTCACCGGATGCGCTCCGTGGCTCCGCCCACGATGCGGCGCAGCTCCTGGTCGAGGGTCTCGGGCAGTCCGGCGGCCTCCAGCAGCGCCCGCGCCTCGGCGGCGCAGCCGGCGACCATGTCCTCGACCTCCTGCCGGGCTCCGCACCGCTCGATGAGCTCCCGGGCCCGGGCGGCCTCCTCGTCACCCAGGTCCGGCCGGCCCAGGAGCGCGTCGAGCTCCTCGCCGTCGGACGTGCACTGGGCGGCCAGCACGAGCATGGTGCGCTTGCCCTCCCGCAGGTCGCTGACCGCGGACTTGCCCGTGGCCTCCGGGTCACCGAAGACGCCGAGCAGGTCGTCCACCAGCTGGTAGGCGGTGCCCACGGTGCGTCCGAGCCGGCCGAGCACCGCGACGTGCTCCTCCGGGGCGCCGCCGAGCACGCCCCCGGCCTGCAGCGGCGTCTCGAAGGAGTAGACCGCGGTCTTCAGGCACGTGGCCGCGAGGATCTGCTCCCGTTCCGGGCGCGCCCCGGGCAGCGCGTGGTCGACGTCGAGCAGCTCGCCGGCCGCGGAGCTGAACAGGGCTTCGTCGAGCAGCTCGAGCAGCCGCGGCAGGCGCTCGGGGGAGAGCCCGGAGCGGGCCACGAGCCGGTACGCCCCGGCCAGGGCGAGGTCCCCGGCGATCACCCCGACGCTCGCGCCGTACTGCCGGGCCTGCTCCGGGGCGGATCCGGCGGCCGAGGCCCGGGCGGCCGCGGCGGCGTTGATGGTGGGCTGGTGGCGCCGCTGCTCGTCCTGGTCGATGACGTCGTCGTGGACGATCAGCGCGGTGTGCAGCAGTTCGAAGGCGGCCCCCACGGCCTCGACCACGGGGGCGGGCTCCCGCTGGGGATAGGCGTCCGCCGCGAGCCGGACGAGCCGGGGGCGGATCCGCTTGCCCCCGGTGCTCAGGCGGGCGACCTCCTCCCACAGTTGGGCGAAGCCGGGGTCCACGCCGCCGGCGCGGCCGGTGGACTCGGTGAGGAACCGGTCCAGGGCCGGGACCGCGGAGGCCCCGCGGCGTCCGGGCCGGTGCCTGCCCCGGTGCCCGGACGGGCGCTCGAGAATGCCGATTCGCGCGAGAAGACCGTCACCATTCCCCCATTCCACCACAGTCCTTCGAAAGTCGAAGCGTTCGCCCGGGTCATCCCGTGGCGGCGGACGGGCCGGGTGCCGGCGGGACCGTTCCCGCTGCCGCTCCAGCCGCCGCGGCCGCTGCGGCCGGCGCCGTGGGCCCGCCCTCCGCGGCGCGCCGCCCGGCCCGGCGCACGGCGTCCGTGAGCTCGGGCAGGCGCCGGCGCAGGACCTCGATCTCGTCGTCCCCGCAGTCGTCCAACACGGCCAGGACCTCCTCGGTCATCGGCGCGAACATCTCGCGGCCGGCCCGGTAGGCGTGCTCGGTGGCCCGCAGGCTCACCTCCCGGCGGTCGCGCGGATCGATCGAGCGCACGATGTGCCCCGCGGAGACCAGGCGCTTGATGACCGTGGTGGTCGCCGACCCGCTGAGCACGAGGCGGCGGGCGATGTCCCCGGCCCGCACCGGGCGCCCCTCCCGGTTGGCCTGCATCACCTCGTTGAGGGCGTGGACGTCCTTGTGCGCCAGCCCGTAGCGGCGCCGGACCTGGTCCGCGTAGCGCTCGGCCTCGGTGCTGAATTGCTGGAGCAGGAAGAGGACGTCGAACCCCCTGCGATCCCGGTGCGCACTCGGCTCCGGCGGTGCGCCGCCGGGCGTGCTCGTCGTGCCCTCGTCGGCCTGCATGTGCCGATTCTAGGCGGCCACTGCGCCAGAATGGATCCATGACGGACAGCAGAGACCGGACCGGACCGCCCCCACCGTCTCCGTGGTCGTCCCCGCCCGCGACGACGCCGCGCACCTCGCCCGGTGCCTGCGCCTGGTCGCCGCCCAGACCCGTCCCCCGGACGAGATCGTGGTCGTGGACAACGCCTCCGCCGACGGCACGCCGGAGGTGGCCCGCGCGGCCGGGGCGCGCGTGGTGCCCGAGCCCGGCCCGGGATCCCCGCCGCCGCGGCCACCGGCTACGACGCCGCCCACGGGGACGTGGTGGTGCGCTGCGACGCCGACACCGTGCCGGGCCCGGAGTGGATCGCCGGGCTGCTCGCCGCGCTGGAGTCCTGCCCCGACGCGGTGGCCGTCGCCGGGCCGGGCCGTTTCCGGGGCCTGCCTCCCGGGACGGGCCTGCTGCTCTCGGAGCTGTACATGGGCCTGTACGTGCTCAGCACGGCCTCGGCCCTGGGCCATCCGCCCCTGTTCGGCACCAACATGGCCATGCGCCGGTCCTGGTGGCTCGAGGTCCGGGACCGGGTCCACCGCCACGACCCGGAGCTGCACGACGACCTCGACCTCAGCTTCCGGCTGGCCCCGGGGCGCCGCATCCTGTACCGGCCCGGGCTCACGGTGGGGATGTCGCCGCGGGCGCTGCGGGCCGGGCGCCGGCCGTCCGCCGGCTGGCGCGGGCCGTGCGGACGATCTGGGTGAACTGGGCCGAGGAGCGCCCGTGGGAGCGCTGGCAGGCGCGCCTGGGCCACCGCGCCGGCAGGTGCGGCGCATGAGGTGGACCGTGCTCGCGGTCCGATGGGCGGGCCCGCTGTCCGTGCTGCTCACGGCCGTGTTCTTCAACATCGCGGGCGCCGCGGTGATGATGCTCGTCTGCCTGGCCATCACGATCACCTGGCGGGCCCGGCTGCCGGCGCTCCTGGAGCTGGCCACGGACCTGGTCCTGCTGGTCGCCGCGTGGAGCTCCGTGTTCCTGCTCTACGAGCGGCTGGAGCACTGGGACCTGGTGGTCCACTTCGCGGCGACCGCCGTGCTGGCCGAGCTCGCCTTCCGCGCCCTCGAGCGCTGGGGCCGGCTGCGCACGCCCGGGCCCGTGACCCACGTCCTGCTGGTCACCGCCCTCGGCACCACGCTCGCCCTGGTCTGGGAGTACGTGGAGTTCGCCGGCTACGCGCTGGTCGACCCGCGCGTGCAGGTCGGCTACACGGACACCATGGGGGACCTGGCCGCCGGCAACGCCGGCTCCCTGGTGGCCGGGATCCTCGGCGCCTGGGCCCGGCATAGGGTGGACCCACCGCACGGGACCGCCGAGGGAACGGACTAGCACATGTTCTGGACGACTCTGCTCAAGACCTCCGCACAGACCGCGGCCGCCGCCGCGGCCGGCACCGCCGCCACCGCGCGGGGGGTGGACAGCACCTGGTACGCGGACCTGCGCACGCCGGCCCTGCAGCCGCCTCCGGAGGTCTTCCCCGTGGTGTGGACCGCGCTGTACGCCGACCTGGCGGTCACGTCCGCGGCGGTGCTGACCGAGCTGGAGCGGCGGACGTGCCCGGGGCGGCACGGGCTGCACGACCGCGGCGGGGTCATCCGCCGGCCCCGCGCCGGGGACACGCCCTCGGCCGCGGTCCGGCGCCGCCGGGGCTACCGCACCGCGCTCACCGTGAACCTCGCCCTCAACGCGGGGTGGAGCTGGGTGTTCTTCGGCAAGCAGGACACCGCCCTGGCCACGGTCGTGGCGGCGGCGCTGACGGCCAGCTCCGCCGATCTGGCCCGCCGCGCGGGGCAGGCGCGTCCGCTGCTCGGCGCCGCGCTGCTGCCCTACGTCGGTTGGTGCGGCTTCGCGACCGTCCTCAGCGGCCGCATCCACCGGCTCAACGCCTGAGCGCGGGGACCCGGGACGGCCCGGCCGGAGGGGTCGCCGGGGAGGGACGCCCCGGGACGCGGACCCGGCCCCGTGCAGCACGGCGGCGACGTCGACGCGGGGTGCACGTCGCCGCCGGGCGGGCGGTCAGCCGCCGGCGCCGATCATCCACCACTGCGCCGGCAGGGCCGAGGTCCAGCGGGCGCCCGTGCCGGCGCTCCAGACGATCCACCCGTTGGCGAACTCCTGGAAGCACGGGGTCCCGCCGAGCGCGCACAGCTCCCGTGAGCGGGGCTCACCCGCGGTCGCCGCGATCTGCCCGTGCAGGGCGCCGATGCCGCCGCCGGTGCTGAAGGGCTCACCGCCCTGCGCCTCGATCAGCGCGGAGACGGGGTCCACGATGCCGGCGCCGCAGCCGGGGGCGCAGCCGCCCGGGGCCTGCCGCGCCGTGCCGGTCAGCGCGGCGCGGATCCCCTCCACGCCGAGCTCCGGGGACCGCTCGCGGAGCAGCGCCACGGCGCCGGAGACGGCCGGCGCGGCCATGGAGGTGCCGTTGCGCTCGGTGTACGCCGGTCCGGCCGGCGCCTGGGCCCCGGCGTTGCCCGTGGACACGATCTGCGCGTACGGGTCGCCGCCGGGCGCGGCGAGCGTCACCGAGCCGAAGTTGGAGTAGGTCGCCAGCGCGCCGGAGACGTCCGTGGCGGCGACCGAGATGACCCCGGCGCAGTTGGCCGGCGCCGACTGCGCGGCGTCCACGCCCTGGTTCCCGGCGGCCACGACCACGGGGATCCCGCGCCCCAGGGCCTCGTCGATGGCCGCCTGCAGGACCGGCGGGCACTGCCCCGGGACGCCGAGGCTGAGGTTGATGACCGTGGCCGGGTTCGGATTGGCGGGCACGCCCGGCACCGCGGCGCCGCTGGCCCACGTGATGCCCGCGGCGACATCGGTGATGTAGCCCAGGCTGCAGGCGCCCACGGCGCGCACGGGGAGGATCCGGGCGTCCGGGGCCACCCCGGCGATGCCCTGCCCGTTGCCGGCGTCGGCCGCGGCGATGCCGGCCGTGTGGGTGCCGTGCCAGGTGGAGGTCGTCGGCATGGGGCTGGCGGGGCACAGGACCGCGTCCGGGTAGTCGCCCTCGTCGGACGGGTCCGCGTCCCATCCGTCGCCGTCCCGCCCGTTCGCGGCCGTGGAGACGAAGTCGTAGCCGGGCAGGACGTTGGCGTCCAGGTCCGGGTGCGCGGTGATGCCGGTGTCCACCACGGCGATGGTCTGCCCGGCCCCGGTGGCCAGGTCCCACGCGGCGGGCATGCCCAGCCCGGCCGGGTCGTCCCACAGGCTCCACTGCAGGGCGGTGTAGGAGGGGTCGTTCGGCACGGCGGCCGTGGCGGCCAGCGAGTCCGGCGCCGCGTACTCCACGGCGGGGTCCTGCGCCAGGGCCGTGGTCAGGGCCTCGAGCTCGGCACCGGCGAGCAACCCGCCGGTGCGCAGCACCTGGGCGCCGTCCGCGGTGGTCGTGGTCTCGGCGAGCCCACCGCTCCCGGCGCGCGCCGCTGCCTGCGCGTAGACGTCGTCCCGGAGGTCCTCCGGAACGGTTCCGTCGCGGAACTTCACGACGACGCGGTCGGTCGCCTCCGCCGGCGCGGCGCCGGAGGGCGCGGCCGCCGGACCGGGCTGCGGGAGCGCGGTCGCACCGGCGGCGCCCAGCGGGACGAGGGCGAGAGCGGCAGCCAGTGCCAGGGAGACGGTGGTGCTGCGAGTGGGCGTCACGGAAGTTCCTCCGGCCGGTCGGGCGGGAGGCAGCACGGAGCACACGGTTCCACCCCCCGATGAACTGGAGCGGGAACGACCCCCTGCGGAAACGGAGCCCCCACTCCTGTGCTGTGCTCAGCGTAGGGAGGGGGCGCGCGTGTGACCGAATGCGAACGCGGCCGGCCGGGGCGCGGTGGCGGCGCTCAGGCCTCCCGGGCCACGCGCAGGGCCGCGCCGATCAGCGGCAGCTGCAGCGGCAGCCGCACGATCGCCGCGGTCCGCCGCGCCGGCGAGGCCCGGCGGGCGCGCCAGGCCATGGTGACGTTGCCCGGCCACACCCCCACGAACAGGGCCGCCGCGGCCCAGCCCCCGCTGCGACGGGTGCGCGGGTGCAGCAGCAGCGCACCGACCCCCAGCTCCGCCACGCCGGAGCCCAGGGTCCACGCCCGGGCGGGGCCGGGCAGGACCCGGGGGATCAGCCCGTCGAAGGGTGCCGGGCAGGCGAGGTGCAGGACCCCCATCCCGGTCAGGGACCCGCCCAGGAGCAGGGCGCGGCGGGCGGCGGCCGGAGGGGAGGACATGGGCCCACCCTACCGGCCCGGCCGTGACGCACAGCACGGCGGCGCCGGGCATGCATCCGCCTCCGATTTTGTTGACACGTACAGCAAATGCTGCCGACCGGGAAGGAACCCCCATGACCACCGACGCCCTCCAGGACCGGGCCGTCCTCGACGCCCCCTCCGCCGACCTCCTCTTCCACCAGGCCCGCACCGCCTCAGAGTTCCTCGACGAGCCCGTCGGCGACGAGCAGCTGCGCGCGATCTTCGACCTCGCCAGGATGGGCCCCACGGCCATGAACATCCAGCCGCTGCGCGTGACCTGGATCCGCTCCGCGGAGGCCAGGGAGCGCCTGCTCCCCCTCCTGGCCGAGGGCAACCGGGCCAAGACGGCCGGCGCCCCCGCGGTCGCCGTGCTCAGCTACGACACCGACTGGCACGAGCACCTGCCCGCGCTGTTCCCGCCCGCCGCCGGCAACCAGGCGATGTTCGCCGGCAACGAGGAGCTGCGCACCCGGATGGGCCGGGACAACGCCCACCTGCAGGCCGGGTACTTCGTGCTGGCCGTGCGGGCCGTGGGCCTGGCCGCGGGCCCCATGGGCGGCTTCGACGCCCCCGGGGTGGACGCGGCGTTCCACGCCGGCACCGGCCTGCGCTCGTTCATGGTCGTGAACATCGGCGCCCCCGCCGCCCCGCGCCACGACCGGCTGCCGCGGCTGGACTTCGACGCCGCGACGACCACCGTCTGAGACCGTGCCGGGCGGGTCCGCGGACCGCGGCCCCGCCCGGCCGCCCGTCCGCTCCCGGGCGGGTCCTGCACGTCCTCCCCGCATGCTCCGCGCGTCCTCCGTGGCGGCTGTCGGTGTCAGCACGGATACTGGACGGGATGACGCCCGCACTCCTGTCCCTCGGCACGGCCCTTCCGCCGCACGTGCTCGAGCAGACCGACGCCCAGGACCTCTACCAGGCCCAGCCCGGCACCGACCGGCTCAACGCCCGGCTGCTGCGCACGGTGTTCGGCGCCTCCGGGGTCGCGCGCCGGCACACCGTGCTCTCCGAGCTGGTCGACCACGACGCCCGGAAGGACTCGCCCTACATCACCGGCGACGGCCGGTTCCGGGCACCGCTCACCGGTGCCCGCAACCGCACCTACATGGAGGAGGCCCCCGGCCTGTTCGCCGCGGCCGCCCGGGACGCGCTCGCCCGCTGCCCCGCGGTCGACCCCACATCCATCACCGACGTGGTCACCGTCTCCTGCACCGGCTTCTTCGCCCCCGGACCCGACTACCACCTGGTGCGGGACCTCGGGCTCAACCCCGCCACGCGCCGGTCGCACATCGGCTTCATGGGCTGCCACGGCGGGCTGATCGGGCTGCGGCAGGCGGCGGCCATCGCCACCGCGGACCCGGACGCGGTGGTGCTGCTCGTGGCCGTGGAGCTGTGCACGCTGCACCTGCGCCCGGCCCGGGACGCGGACGCCATCCGGGGCGCCGCCCTCTTCGCCGACGGCGCGGCCGCCGCCCTGATCGGCTCGCGGGTCCCGGACGGGTGCGCGCCCCTGCTGCAGCTCGACCGGTTCCGCACCCTCGTCATCCCCGACGGCGAGCAGGCGATGGCGTGGACCATCGGCGACTCCGGGTTCGAGATGATCCTCGGCGCGGCCGTGCCGCAGGTGCTGGAGGACAACATCCACGCCGCCCTGGAGGCCCTGCTGGAGGGACCAGAGGGTGCCGTGGACCGCGCCAGCATCACCGACTGGGCCCTCCACCCGGGCGGCCGGGGCATCCTCGACAAGCTCGAGCACACGCTGGACCTGGCCCCCGAGGCGCTGCGCGAGTCCCGGGACGTGCTGGCCACCCGCGGGAACATGAGCAGCGTGACCGTCCTGCACGTCCTGCGCCAGGTGATCGACGAGGCCCCGCCGGGCGAGGACCGCACCGTGTGCGCCCTGGCCTTCGGCCCCGGGCTGACCGTGGAGTCGGCGCTGTTCACGATCCCCGCCCGCCCCGCGGCACCCGCCGCGCACGCCCACTCGGCCACGGCCGTCCCGACCCCCTAGGAGGCTCCTCGTGGACCATGACGTGATCGTCGTCGGCGCCGGGCTGTCCGGCCTGCAGTGCGCCCGCCTGCTCGAGCAGCACGGCCTGGACGTCGCGGTCCTCGAGGCCTCCGACGGGGTCGGGGGCCGCGTGCGCACCGACCTGGTCGACGGCTTCCGCTGCGACCGCGGCTTCCAGGTGCTCAACCCCGCCTACACCGAGCTGCGGCGCAGCGTGGAGGTCGCGGCCCTGGGCCTGCAGCCCTTCGACGCGGCGGCCGGGATCCCCCACGGGGACGGGATCGACGTCCTGGCCGACCCGCGGCGGGTCCCCCGCCGCCTGGTGGAGACCCTGCGCAGCCCCTACGTGGAGCTGCGGCGGCTGCCGGCGCTGCTGGCCTGGCTCGCCCCCGGCCTGGACCCCGGCGCGCGGCGGCAGGAGGAGCACGACCGGCCGTGGCACGAGGCCCTGGACCGCGCCGGGGTGCGCGGTCCGCTGCGGGACCTGGTGCTCGAGCCCTTCCTGGCCGGGGTGATCCTGGAGGACGAGGGCCGCACCTCCGCCGCCTTCGTGCGGGAGCTGGTGGGCTGGTTCCTGCTCGGCACCCCGGGCCTGCCGGCCGGCGGGATGGGTGCGCTGCCGGAGTGGATCCACGACGGGCTGCGCGCGCCCGCCGTCCTGGACACCCGTGTCCGGGCCCTGGAGCGCACCGGCACCGGCTGGTCCGTGGGCGCCGGGGACGGCACCTGGCGGGCGCCCTCCGTGGTCGTGGCCACGGAGGCCCCGGCCGCGGCCGGGCTGCTGGACCTGCCGGCGACCCCGATGAAGGGCGAGGCCACGTGGTGGTTCGCCGCGGAGTCCGCCCCCTCGGAGCTGGCGTGCCTGGTCCTGCCCGGGCGCACCGGCGGGCCCCTCGTCGACACCGCCGTGGTGAGCAACGCGGCCCCCAGCTACACCCCGGACGGCCGGGCCCTCGTCCAGGCCAGCGCCCTCCTCCCGCGCGGCGCCGCACTGCCCGCGGAGGCCGACGTGCGGCGCCAGCTGGGCCGGATCTGGGGGGCGGACGCCTCCGCCTGGGAGCTGCTCACCGTGCACGAGATCCGCGACGCCCTGCCCGAGCAGCCTCCCGGGCGCGTCGTCGACCGCCCCGCCGCGCTCGGCGACGGCCTCTACGTGTGCGGTGACCACCGCACCACCGGGTCGACGCAGGGCGCCCTGGCCTCCGGGCGCCGGGCCGCGGAGGCGGTCGTCGCCTGAGCCCGGGGGCACCCCGGGCCGGCCGGGCGCGCCGGTCAGGCCGAGCCGGACGGAGGCCGGCGGGGCAGGGAGAGCTCCCCCGTCCGCACGACCTCGGCGGCGATCTCGCTCATCTTGCGGTTGGTGTCCTGGCTGGCCAGCCGCAGCAGCTCCTGGGCCTGCTCGCGGGTCACCCGGTGCCGGGCCATGAGGATGCCGATCGCCGTCCCGATCTCCCGGTTGGTGCGCAGGGCCGTCTCCAGGTGGGCGGCCCGCCGGTGGGAGACCGCCACGGAGATGCCCAGGCCCGCGTGCGTGGCGAGCAGCGTCCCGGCCCACACCGCGTGCTCGTCGAAGGCGTCCGGCGCGTCCGAGTAGAGGTTCAGCGAGGCGATCAGCTCCGGGTCCCCGATCAGCCGCAGCCGGTGGGACAGGACGCTGGTCACGCCGACCTCGCGGACGACCCGGGGCCCGTAGCCGGGCCAGCGGTCGTCGTGGGCGAGGTTGCCCGAGACGAGGACGCTCTCGTCCAGGACCGCGTCGACGCACGGGCCCGACCGCAGGTCGTACTGCAGGGCGTCGGCGGCGGCGGCCTCGGGGCCGGTGTGGCCCAGCGTCCGGAAGCTGCCCTGCTGCAGGACGGTGACGCTGGCCCAGCGTGCGCCGTCCACCCACTCCACCGCGCACCGGACGACCGCGTCGACCAGCGAGTCGGCGGGGCTGGCCTCCAGCCTCTCGCCCAGGCGTGTCAGGGCCTGGGCGACCTCGCCCAGCTCGGGGAGGTCGGTGCGGGGGCGGGGAAGGATCACAGCAGCTCCGAGGCATCGCCCCCGGCGGAGGATGCCCCGGGGTGGTGGAAGCCTCGCTGCTGAAGCTGCGGACCAGTCTAGCCGGGCGCGGGCGGGTCCCGCCTCGGTGCGTGCCGCACCGGGGCGGGACGCGGGGCCTCAGCCCCGCAGCATCTCGCCGACCCGCCGGACCCCCTCGGCGATCTCCGCCTCCGGGGTCGCCGAGTAGGCCAGGCGCAGGCTCGTGGTGGGGCGTCCGTCGGCGTAGCAGGCGCCGCCGGGCACCAGCACCACGCCGTGGTCGACGGCCCGCCGCAGCAGGTCGCCGTCCCCGGTCCACGGCCCGAGGTCCAGCCAGGTGAAGAAGCCCCCGGCCGGCCGCGTCCAGCGCACGCCCTCCGGCATGTGCGCCTCCAGGGCCTCCATCATGGCGGCGCAGCGGGAGCGGTAGAGCGCCACGGCCCGGTCCAGGGACGGCCGCCAGTGCTCGCTGTCCACGTACGCGGCCGCGAGCTCCTGGCTGAGCACGGAGGGGTGGATCGTGACGGCCTCGGCCGCGATCTGCAGCCGCCCCCGCACCGCCGGCGGGGCCGCGATCCAGCCCACCCGCAGCCCCGGGGAGAAGATCTTCGAGAAGCTGCCCAGGTGGATCACGGTGTCCGGGGCCAGGGAGTACAGGGACGGCAGCCGGTGGGCGCGGTCGAAGCCGAGCAGCCCGTAGGGGTCGTCCTCCAGGACGAGCACGCCGCGCTCGGCGCACACGTCCACGAGCCGGCGGCGCCGCTCCTCGGGGGTCGTCACGCCCGTGGGGTTGGAGAAGTTCGGGACCGTGTAGACGAACTTCACGGTGCGGCCGGCGGCCCGCAGCGCGTCGAGCCGCTCGGCCACCGCCTCGGGGTCCAGCCCGTCGTCGTCGACGTCCACGTGCTCGACGTCGACCTCGTAGCTGCCGAACACCCCCAGGGCGCCCACGTAGGTGGGGCCCTCGGCGACCACCACGTCCCCCGGGTCGCAGTACAGCTTGGTCACCAGGTCCAGGCCGGCCTGGGAGCCGGCGGTGATCTGGATCCGGTCCGGGGCGATCTCGGCGCCCTCCAGGCCCATGAGCTCCACGACCAGCTCCGGCAGCCGCCCGATGCCGGCCCCGGAGCCGTACTGCAGCACCTCGGGCCCGCGCTCGGCGAGGATCCGGGCGGCCATGCCGGCGACCACCTCGTGCGGGAGCGCGCTCATGTCCGGGTTGCCGCCGGCCAGGGAGATCATCCCGGGCTGCATCGCGATCTCGAACACCGCCCGGACCGGGGACGGGCGGAACTCCTCGGCGCGGTGGGCGAAGAGAGGCACGGAGCCCGTGCGGCGGGTCGCGGCCGCGCCGCCGGTCACCGCTGCCCCTGCCCGGCCTCCGGCGCGGCGGCCCCGTAGACGTGCCCGGCCAGCCCGTACGCGGGCCCGTCGGGGGCCGCGCCGGGGCCCATGGCGAGCAGGGTGATCAGCTCGTAGGCCACGTGCGCGGCCGCCACCCCGGTGAGCTCCGCGTGGTCGTAGGCGGGGGCCACCTCGACGACGTCGCAGCCCACCACGTTCGTGCCGCGCAGCCCGCGCAGGATCTCCAGCACCTCCCGGCTGGTCATCCCGCCGGCCTCCGGGGTGCCGGTGCCGGGGGCGTGGGCCGGGTCCAGGACGTCGATGTCCAGGGAGACGTAGAGCGGGCGGTCGCCGACGCGCTCCCGCAGGTGCGCGACGACGGCGTCCACGCCCAGGCGCATGACGTCGGCGGAGGAGACGATGCCGAAGCCGAAGCGGGCGTCGTCGTCGAGGTCCTCGGTGCCGTAGAGGGGCCCGCGGGTGCCCACGTGGCAGGCGGCGTCGGTGTCGAGCAGGCCCTCCTCCCAGGCGCGGCGGAACGGGGTGCCGTGGGTGTACTCGGCGCCGAAGTAGGTGTCCCAGGTGTCCAGGTGCGCGTCGAAGTGCAGCAGGGCCACCTTGCCGTGGCGGGAGTGGGCCGCGCGCAGCAGGGGCAGGGCGATGGTGTGGTCGCCGCCGATGGCCACGAGCTGGGTGCGTTCGCCCATCAGCTCCTTGGCCTGGGCCTCGATGGCGTCGATCGCCTCGCCGATGTCGAACGGGTTCGCCACGATGTCCCCGGCGTCGGCGACCTGCTTGCTGGCGAACGGGGAGACGTTCTGCGCCGGGTTGTACGGGCGCAGCAGGCGGGAGGATTCCCGGACGTGGTTGGCGCCGAAGCGGGCGCCGGGCCGGTAGGAGACCCCGGCGTCGAAGGGCACGCCGACCACGGCGATGTCCGTGTGCTCCACCTCGTCGGTGCGCGGCAGGCGGGCGAAGGTGCCCAGCCCGGCCCAGCGGGGGGTGAGGGCGGCGTTGACGGGACCGACGACGCGGGTGCCGTCGTCGCCGGTGGTGGTGATGCGCTCGGGGTTCATGGTGTGCGGTCCTCTCGACGGGGGATGGTGGACGGGCGGGCGGAACGGGTGGGCGGAACGGGCGGGGCGCTCAGGAGCCGAGGATCCACAGCAGCACGGCCTCCTCGGGGCCGGGGTTCTCCCAGGTGTGGGGCTCGGTGCCGGGGAAGCTCACGGTGTCCCCGGCCTCGAGCTCGTAGGTGCGGTCCGGGACCATGAGCCGGAACCGGCCGCTGATCAGGTGCAGCACCTCGGTCTCGCAGTCCATGCTGTACATCGACTCCTCGCCGCGGCCCCCGGCGGCCACCCGCGCCCGGATGACCTGCACCGTGCGCTGGCCCGTGGGCGTGACGAGCTGCTCCTCGATGCCCTGGCCGCCGAGGTCCACGTGCGGGGCGTCGGCGAGCCGGACGAGCTCGACGTCGGCGGGGCCGGCGAAGACCGCTCCCACGTCGATGCGCAGCACCTGGCACATGCGCACCAGCGAGTCCACGGAGGGGGACGTGATGTCCCGCTCCACCCGGCTGACGAACCCCTTGGTGAGGCCGGCGGCGGAGGCGAGCTGGTCGATGGTCATGTGGTTGCGCAGCCGGTGGTTGCGCAGGCGCGACCCCACGGCGGCGGAGTGGCCGGTGCTCTCGATGGGCAGGGCTTTCACAGCGACGGCTCCTCGCTCACGGACGGTCTTACCAGGCGTAACACCCCGGACCCGTTCTCAAAACATGATCTGCATCATACTATGTGAGACAACTTTTGTTTCTCATTGAGAAACTCGCCGATCGACCGCGGAAGTCCCTCGGGCTCCCAGGAAGAAGTGACACCCATGAATGTGCTGATCATCGTGCTGTACCTGGTCGCCATGGTGGCGGTGGGCCTCTGGGCCAGCCGGCGTGCCAAGAACGCGGAGGACTACCGGGTGGCCGGGCGACGGCTCGGCCCCGGCTTCTACACCGGCACCATGGCGGCCGTGGTCCTCGGCGGCGCCTCCACGGTCGGCGGAGTGGGCCTGGGCTACACCTACGGGATCTCCGGCATGTGGCTCGTGGTGGCGATCGCCACGGGCCTGGCCGCGCTGAGCCTGTTCTTCGCCGGGCGCATCCAGTCGCTGAAGGTGTTCACCGTCTCCCAGATGCTGCAGCTGCGCTACGGGGAGCGCGGCGGGGCCAAGGCGTCGTCGTTCGTGATGCTGGCCTACACGGTGATGCTCTCGGTGACCTCCACCTCCGCGTACGCGGCGATCTTCTCGGTCCTGCTCCCCCTCGACCGCACCTGGGCGATCCTGCTCGGCGGCGTGGTCGTGGTGGCGTACTCCGTGCTCGGCGGGATGTGGTCGATCACGCTGACGGACATGATGCAGTTCGTGTTCATGACGGTCGGGCTGTTCCTGATCCTGCTGCCCTTCTCCCTCTCCGCCGCGGGCGGCTGGACCGGCCTGGGCGAGCGGCTCGACGCGTCGTTCTTCACCTGGGGCGGCATGGGCACGCAGGCGATCATCACCCAGTTCGTGGTCTACGGGTTCGGCATGCTCATCGGCCAGGACATCTGGCAGCGCGTCTTCACCGCCCGCTCCCCGCGGGTCGCCCGCTGGGGCGGGCTCACCTCCGCCGCCTACGTGGCGCTCTACGGCGTGGCCGGTGCCGTCATCGGGATGACCGCCGCGGCCGTGGCCCCGGAGCTGTCCTCCCCCGACGACGCCTTCGCCACGATGGCCCAGCAGTACGTCCCGGCCGGGCTGGGCGGGATCGTGCTGGCCGCCGGTGTGGCCGCCATGATGTCCACGGCCTCGGGGGCGCTCATCGCCGCGGCCACGGTCGCGCGGGTCGACGTCGTGCCGACCCTGAAGTCCCTGGGACGGCGCGACGCCGCCCCGGCCCCGGAGGGCACCGCCGAGGCGCTGCGCGGCGACCGGCTCTACGTCCTCGTCTTCGGCGTGGTGATCACCGCGATCTCGATCTTCGTGTCCGACACCGTCACCGCCCTCACGATCGCCTACGACATCCTGGTGGGCGGGCTGCTCGTCGCGATCCTCGGCGGCCTGGTGTGGCGCCGGGGCACCGGCCTCGGGGCCGCCCTGTCCATGCTCGTGGGCTCCGTGGTGACCGTCGCGTCCATGGCGGTCTTCGGCGTGCTGGCCAACGCGCCCATCTACCTGGGCCTGCTCAGCTCCGCCCTCGTCTACGTGGTGGTCTCGCTGCTGACCCGCCCCACGCACACCGGGGTGCTGCAGCACTGGGACGAGCGCATCGCCGCGTCCCGCCGGGCCCCCGGCACCGAGGACCCCACCGGAACCGCCGGCCGGACGGAGGCCCGCTCATGAGCCCCCGGCGCACCACGGCCCGCGCCGTGCTGGAGACCCTCCGCGGCTACGGGGTCGACACCGTCTTCGGCATCCCCGGCACCCACTCGCTGGAGTTCTACCGCCCGCTGCGGGAGCTGGGCATCCGCGCGGTCACCACCCGGCACGAGCAGGGGGCCGCCTACGGGGCCGACGGGTGGAGCCAGATCTCCGGGCTGCCGGGGGTCGTCATCACGACCTCCGGCCCGGGGCTGCTCAACTCCCTGTCCGGGGCGGCCACCGCCTACGCCGAGTCCCGCCCGATGATCGTCCTCTCCCCCGGACGGCCCGTGGGCCACGACTTCCGGGACATCGGCTCGCTGCACGAGACGAAGAACCCGTCCGCGGCCGTCGACGCCATCGTGGGCCGCAGCCGCCGGGTCACCAGCGGCGCCGAGGCCGTGACCATGGTCCACGACGCCTTCCGGGACTTCGCCCACTCCCGGCCCCGCCCCGTGCACATCGAGATCCCGCTCGACGTGCTGGAGGCCGAGCTCGACTACACGGACCGGCAGGTGGCCCCGCGCCGGCTGGGCGCCCCGCAGCCGGCCCCGATCGAGGACGTGCGCCGTGCCGCCGAGGTGCTGCGCGGGGCGGCCACCCCCGTCATCCTGGCCGGCGGCGGCTCGCTGGCCGCCGGGGAGCGGCTGCTGGAGCTCGCCGAGCTGCTCGAGGCGCCGGTGATCACCACGACCAACGGCAAGGGCGCGATCCCGGAGCGGCACCGCCTCTCCCTGGGCGCCGACCTGCGCCTGTCCACCGCGCACGAGTTCCTGCGCGCGGCCGACGCCCTGCTCGTGATCGGCTCCAAGGTCGGCGAGGCCGAGCTGTGGGGCGGGGACATCACCCCGGCCGGGCCGATCGTGCGCGTGGACATCGTGCGGGACCAGATGCTGTGCAACCTCGACCCGGACATCGAGCTGCCCGGCCACTCCGCGGCCGTGGTCCCGCAGCTGATCGAGGCGCTCGGCCCGCTCGAGCCGCGGCCCCCGCGGGACCTCGCCGACGTGTTCGCCCGGCTCGACGACGAGGGCCGCCGCACCGCGCCCGAGCTCGCGGCGCTCAACGAGACGATCATGTCCGTGGTGCCCGAGGACACGATCGTGGGCGGGGACTCCTCCCAGGTCACCTATCTGGGCTCGACCACGTTCTTCCGCGCCCGGCACCCGCGCTCCCTGCTCTACATGGGGACCTACGCGACCCTGGGCTACGGGCTGCCGGCCTCGATCGGGGCCAAGCTCGCCGCTCCGGACCGGCCGGTGCTGTGCCTCGTGGGCGACGGCGCGCTGATGTTCTCGATCCAGGAGCTGATGACCGCCGTGGAGCTGGGCCTGGACCTGCCGATCGTCTGCGTGGACAACGGCGGCTACGGCGAGATCCGGCAGAACATGACCGACCGGGACATCGACCCGCTGGCCGTGGACCTGCGCCAGCCCGACTGGCCGGCGCTCGCCGAGGCCTTCGGCGCCGTGGGGTTCACGGCGACGCAGGAGACCCTGGCCGAGACGGTCGTCGAGGCGTTGGCGGTGCGCGGCCCCAGCCTGGTGCACCTGCGCCTCTGAGCCGGCGCGGCCGGTGCGTCACGCGCGGGTCACGGTTGCCGCAGAAGGCTCCCCGAGGGTTCGTGGAAGTCCCCCGGAATCGGCCGTCGCGGCTTGTGAGCGCGCCAACAGCCTGCTTACGGTGGAGGAGCACGACCCGGGGACGCACACCGCACGTCGACCCTGGGACCAGGCCGACACCAGGAGGCTCATCGTGAACACGCATCAACGCACCACCACCCGCAGGGCCGCGGCCAGTGTGCTCGCCGTCGCCGCACTGGGACTCGCCGGCTGCGGCAACGGCGAGTCCGAGACGGGCACCGACATCGAGGACGTCCAGGAGAGCGAGGTCCTGGAGTCCTCGCCGGCCCCGCAGGAGGCCGGGGAGACG
The DNA here is from genome assembly GCF_001942375.1 of Kocuria sp. CNJ-770. Classification (NCBI taxonomy): domain Bacteria; kingdom Bacillati; phylum Actinomycetota; class Actinomycetes; order Micrococcales; family Micrococcaceae; genus Kocuria; species Kocuria sp. CNJ-770. The sequence continues at coordinate 136,871 of NZ_MKJW01000100.1, read as the reverse complement.
CCGGCGGACACCATCGCTCCCTACAGCGGCGCCTACAACCGGGACTTCTACGACGACCAGGCACTGTACGAGGGCCAGGAGGTGACCCTCACCGGCGAGGTCGAGGACGTCGTCTCACCGAACGCGCTGCAGCTCTCGGACCCGAACGACGTCGAGCTGGGCTCCCTGCTCGTGCTGCACGACGCCGATCTGCCGGAGCTCCAGGACGGCGCCCTGGTCGAGGTGACCGGCACCCTGCAGGCCTCGCTGGACGTGGCCGCCGCCGAGGAGGACCTCGGCGCCGACCTCGGGGACGAGCTCGCCGACATGGAGGGCGAGTCCTACGTCCGGGCGACCGAGGTGACCGTGACGCAGCAGGAGGAGTGAGGACCCGGCAGGCCGCACTGCCGCACCGAGGGGCCGGGTGGTCCCGGAGCACGCACCGTGCTCCGGGACCACCCGGCCCCTCGTCGTGAGGCGGCACGGGAGGACTCCTGCGCGGCCCGGGCGGCGCCCGCCACGTCGTCGAAACACGGCGGGCACGCGCACGTAACACGGGGACCCTAGCGTGACGACTGTCCCTGAACGTCCGCCGTCCCCGAGGAGAGCCGTGCACCTGACACCCCGGGAGCAGGAGAAGCTGCTCGTCGTCGTGGCCGGTGACCTCGCGCGCCGCCGCCGGGACCGCGGGCTGCGGCTCAACCACCCCGAGGCCGTCGCCCTGATCACCGCCGAGCTGCTGGAGGGCGCCCGGGACGGGCGGACCGTGGCCGAGCTGATGTCCTGGGGCTCCACGATCCTCGCCCGCGAGGACGTCATGGAGGGCGTGCCGGAGATGATCTCGTCCGTCCAGGTGGAGGCGACGTTCCCCGACGGCACGAAGCTCGTCACCGTCCACGACCCCATCCGCTGACCCGCCCGGCCCCGAAGGAGCGCCCGTGATCCCCGGAGAGTACGTCCTGCGGCCCGAGCCCGTGCTGATCAACGCCGACCGGCCCACCACGGAGGTGGACGTGGTCAACCGCGGCGACCGCCCGGTGCAGGTGGGCTCGCACTTCCACTTCGCCGAGGCCAATCCCGGGCTCGAGTTCGACCGCGCCGCGGCCCGGGGCTTCCGCCTCGACGTCCCCGCCGGCACGGCCGTGCGCTTCGAGCCCGGCGACCGCAAGCGGGTGCGCCTGGTGGCCCTGGCCGGGCGCCGTGAGGTGCACGGCCTCGCCAACCGGGTCGACGGCCCCCTCGACCGCCCCGCCGGCGCCGCGTCCGGGCAGGAGCAGCCATGAGCCACGAGATGTCCCGCGCCCAGTACACCAGCCTCTACGGCCCCACCACCGGGGACCTGGTGCGCCTGGCGGACACCGAGCTGTTCCTCGAGGTCGAGCGCGACCTCACGGTCCCCGGCGACGAGGTGGTCTTCGGCGGCGGCAAGGTGATCCGGGACGGCATGGGCCACAACGGCCAGCTCACCCGGGACGACGGCGTGGTGGACACCGTGATCACCAACGCGGTGGTCCTGGACGCCTCCGGGATCTACAAGGCGGACGTGGGCCTGCGCGACGGGCGCATCAGCGCGATCGGCAAGGCCGGCAACCCGGACATCATGGACGGCGTGGACGTCCTCATCGGCGCCTCCACCGAGGTGATCGCCGGTGAGGGCCGGATCCTCACCGCCGGTGGGATCGACTCGCACATCCACTTCATCGGGGCCGACCAGATCGGCACCGCCCTGTCCTCCGGGATCACCACGATGTTCGGCGGCGGCACCGGGCCCGCCGAGGGCTCCAACGCCACCACGATCACCCCCGGGGCGTGGCACCTCGCCGGGATGTTCCGGGCCCTGGACGACTACCCCATGAACTTCGGGCTGCTCGGCAAGGGCCACGCCTCCGCCCCGGAGCCGCTCGCCGAGCAGATCCGGGCCGGGGCCGTGGGCCTGAAGATCCACGAGGACTGGGGCGCCACCACCGCGGCGATCGACACGGCCCTGGCCGTGGCCGACGCCTTCGACGTGCAGGTGGCCATCCACACCGACACGCTCAACGAGTGCGGCTTCCTCGAGGACACGGTGGCCGCCATCGCGGGCCGGGTGATCCACACCTTCCACACCGAGGGCGCCGGCGGCGGGCACGCCCCGGACATCATCCGCATCGCCTCGCTGCCCCACGTGCTGCCGTCCTCCACCAATCCGACGCTGCCCTACACCCGCAACACGGCCGAGGAGCACCTGGACATGCTCATGGTCTGCCACCACCTCAACCCGGACATCCCCGAGGACGTCGCCTTCGCCGACTCCCGGATCCGGCCCGAGACGATCGCCGCGGAGGACGTCCTGCACGACCTCGGGGTGTTCTCCATGACCTCCTCGGATTCCCAGGCCATGGGCCGCGTGGGCGAGGTGGTGCTGCGCACCTGGCAGCTCGCCGACCAGATGAAGCGGCGCACCGGCCCCCTGCCCGGGGAGACCGGCCGCGGGGACAACGCGCGGCTGAGGCGCTACGTGGCCAAGTACACGATCAACCCGGCGCTCGCGCACGGGATCGCCGACGTCGTGGGGTCGGTGGAGACCGGCAAGTTCGCTGACCTGGTGCTGTGGGACCCCGTGTTCTTCGGGGTGAAGCCGCACCTCGTGCTCAAGGGCGGTCAGATCGTGCACTCCCTCATGGGAGATCCCAACGCCTCCATCCCCACCCCGCAGCCGCAGCTGATGCGCGACGCCTTCGGGGCCCGGGGCACCGCCCCGCACGCCAACTCCATCACCTTCATGTCCCGCGCCGCCGTCGAGGCGGGCGTCGGCGAGCGCCTGGGCCTGCGCAAGAGGGTGCTGCCGGTGGGCGGGATCCGGGGACTGACCAAGCAGGACATGCGGCACAACGACGCCACCCCGCGGATCGAGGTGGACCCGCAGACCTACGAGGTCCGGGTCGACGGCGAGCTCGTCACCTGCGAGCCCGCCGAGGAACTGGCCATGGCCCAGCGCTACTTCCTCTTCTGACCGGCCCGCCGGCCGCCCCGCACTTCCACGTACTCCCCGAGAGGACCTGCACCCGTGATCGTCGAAGCCGTCCTCGGCAACCTGGCCGAGCTCACCGAGCAGGAGCGCGCCGGCCTGCACCTGGAGCGGGTCGCCCTCGCCGGGCCCGAGCTGCGCAAGCGCGTCCAGCGGGTCGTGACCGACCACGGCACCGAGCTCGGCCTGCGCCTGGCCGAGCGCCGGGAGCTCAAGGACGGGGACATCCTGCACCGGGAGGGCAGCAACGCAGTGGTGGTCTCGACCCTGCCCACCGACGTCCTGGTCGTGGCACCGGCGACGATCGAGCAGATGGGCCGCGTGGCGCACGCGCTGGGCAACCGGCACCTGCCCGCCCAGTTCCTCGGCCCCGCCGCCGAGGTCGCGGAGCTGCCGGGGCACGACGGCCTCATGGTGCTCCAGTACGACCACACGGCCGAGACCTACCTGCAGGAGGCCGGGGTGCGCTTCGCGCGCGTCGAACGGCAGATGGAGGTCCCGTTCCGCCATGCCGAGCACACCCACTGATCCCGCCGCCCCCGCTGCCGCTGCAGGGATGCTGGCCGTGCTGCAGCTGTGCGACTCCGCGCTGCCCACCGGCGCCTTCGCCCACTCCCTGGGCCTGGAGACCTATCTCGACGACGGCACCGTGGGCGACGAGCCCGGCTTCCTCGCCTGGGTGCGGCACTGCCTGCACCACCAGGTGGTGCCCGCCGAGGGCTGGGCCGTGCGGGCCGTCGCCACGGCGGAGGACGACGACGCCGTGTGGCGCGCCGACGAGCTGCTGGCCGCCCAGGCCCTGCCCGTCCAGGTGCGGGACGCCGCGTCCGCGATGGGCCGGCGGATGACCGAGATCGGCGCGGAGAACTTCCCCTCCCCCCGGCTGCTGGCCTACGCGGACCGGCAGCGCGCCGGGACCAGCCGGGGCAGTCCCGCGGTGGCCTTCGCCCTCGTGGGCGCCGGTCTCGGCGTCGCCTGGGAGCAGCTGGCCGGCGCGTACCTCTTCTCGACCGCCACCTCGCTGACCCAGAACGCCGTGCGCGGGATCCCCCTCGGCCAGACCGCGGGCCAGCGGGTCCTGCGCGCCCTGCACGAGGACGTGGCCCGCGGGGTCGAGCGGATCGGGCGCATGTCCGAGGAGGAGGTCGGGGCGACCGGCCCCGGCCTGGAGATCGCCCAGATGCGCCACGCCTGGCAGCGGGCCCGGATGTTCATGTCCTGACCGGCCGACCGGACCGGCGCCCCGCCACACGACCGCACCGAATGCACCGACCGCACCGACCCAGGAGTTCCCATGACCACCGTTCCCTCCGCCCCCACCACCCCGACCGGCCGCGGGCCCGTGCGCATCGGCGTGGGCGGGCCCGTGGGCGCCGGCAAGACGCAGCTCGTGGAGCGGGTCACCCGGGCGCTGATCGACGAGGTCTCGATGGCCGCGATCACCAACGACATCTACACGATCGAGGACGCCAAGATCCTGGCCCGCAACGGGGTGCTGCCCCTGGACCGGATCGTGGGCATCGAGACCGGCGGCTGCCCGCACACCGCCATCCGTGAGGACACCTCGATGAACGAGGCCGCGATCGAGAAGCTGTGCGCCGAGCACCCGGACCTGCAGCTCGTGTTCGTCGAGTCCGGCGGGGACAACCTCTCGGCCACGTTCAGCCCCGAGCTGGTCGACTTCTCGATCTACGTCATCGACGTGGCCCAGGGCGAGAAGATCCCGCGCAAGGCCGGGCAGGGCATGATCCGGGCGGACCTGTTCGTGATCAACAAGATCGACCTCGCCCCGCACGTCGGGGCGGACCTGGAGGTCATGGCCGCGGACTCGGCGGTGTTCCGCGGGGACCGGCCGTTCTGCTTCACCAATCTCCGCACGGACGAGGGCCTCGAGCGGATCCTCGCGTGGATCCGGCACGACGTGCTGATGCTGGACATGGCCCGGTGACCGCGGCCGCGCCCACGGCCCCCGCGGCCGGTCCCGGACGCGTGCCGGGACCTGGGCCGGACCCCGGGCCGGGGGCTCCCGCCCCGACCGGGCGGCTCGCGCTGGTCCTCGCGCCCCGCGGGGGGCGCACCGTGGCCGTCCGCCAGTTCCACGCCGGGGCCCTGCGGGTGCTGCGCCCGCACCGCCTGGACGGGTCGGGGCAGCCGTGCTTCGTCGTCGTCAATCCCGGCGGCGGCTACCTCGGCGGGGACCGCTACGAGCTCGACATCGCGGTGGAGGCCGCCGGCACCGCCCTGGTCACCACCCAGTCGGCGACCAAGGTGTACCGCAGCCCGGCCGCCCCGGCCCGCCAGGACGTGCGGCTCACGCTCGGCCCCGGGGCGGTGCTCGAGTACCTGCCGGACCAGCTGATCGCCTACGAGGACGCCGACTACGTGCAGTCCACGACCGTGTCGATGGACCCCTCGGCCTGTCTCGTGGCGAGCGAGGTCGTCACCCCCGGGTGGGCGCCGGACGGGACGGTCTTCCGCTACCGCGGCGTGGCCCTGCGCACCGAGGTGGTGATGGACGGGACCACGGTGGTGCTCGACAACCTCCGCCTGCGCCCCGCCGAGGACGCCGTGGCCGGGCTCGGCTTCCTGGAGGGCCGCACGCACCTGGGCTCCCTGCTGGTGGTGGACCCGCGGGTGGACCGCGCCCTGGTCGAACAGGTCCACGAGCTGCTCGCCGCCGCCGAGCGGCGGCTGCCGCTGCTGCGCTGCGGGGTCTCCGAGCTGCCGGTGCCGGGGCTCGTGGTCCGCGCCCTGGGACCGGGCTCCGCGGAGCTGACAGAACTGCTGCTGGACGTCTCCGCGCTGCTGCGGAGCCGGTGGACCGGACAGGGGCGCGTGGCGCTGCGCAAGTACTGAGGACGGGACCCGCCCGCCGTCCGGGAGAGGACATCCGATCTCAACCGCCCGGTAACGCCACGGCCACATCCGGGGCCGAGGATGGGAGGGTCCCGCCGCACGACCCGGAAGGGGGGCCCATGACCGCGCCCAGCCCCACCACTGCGCCCGCCCGCTGGATCCTGGGCCTGTCCCGGGTGGCGCCCGGCGACCGGATCGAGGTGTGGGAGCACCGGAAGCTGCGCTGCACCGGCACCGTGAGCCAGGTGGCACCCCACCTGGGGGTGCTCTGGCTGCTGGAGGACCGCACCGGGATCCCGCGCCTGGCCACCCTCCGGGACCACCGCCTGCGCCGCTGCCCGCTGCGTCCCGCCGCCTGAGCCGGTCCACCGGAGCCCCGGGACCCCGCGACACCCGGGCCCGCGCACCGGGCGCGGTTCGTGCCCGGTGCGCCGTGTGCCCGGGAACCGTCAGAGCAGAGCGCGCAGGTAGCGCTGGGTGACCCGTTCCTGCGCCCACCGGGCCGGCGCAGCCCCCGCCCGGGCCCACCACGCGGCAGGGCGGGAGAACGCGGTGATGCTCAGCACCACCGTGCCGTCCGGGCGCAGGTCCAGGCAGAACAGCTCCTCGCCCCGCTCCGGGTGGCCCTCCAGCGTGCCGTAGGCGAAGCCCTGCCGCCGGGGCTCGTCGAGCACGCGCACGACCTCGCACGGCGCCTCAAGCCGCAGGGGCCCCCGTCCCAGGCGCAGCACCACCCGGGTGCCGAGGGCGGCCCGCGCGGCCGTGGGCCGCACCTCGAAGCCCGCGGACCGGTGCATCTCCCAGCCCATCAGCCGCTCGGCGGCCGCCCGGAACGCGGCCTCCCCGGCGCCGACGGCGCGGGAGCGCACCAGGTGGTCGTAGCCGGCCGGCAGCGCACCGGCGGTCGCCCCGACCTCGGGGTAGGTGAGCCGGCGCTGCTCCAGCGGCGGCCCCGCCGGCGCCCTCCGCGCGGTGCCGGCCCGCGACGGGTCGCTCCGGGACCGTCCGGGTGGCCCCGGGGCCGCTCCCCGGCCACCGGGCACGGACTCCGTCCTCGGCCGGCGTCCCGCCGGCGGCACGTCGCCGGGGCCGGGGCCCGGCTCGTCGTGGGCGCCGTCGTCGGCGGGGCAGGTCGCGTCCATGCCCTCAGTCTCCCGGATCCGCCGGCACCGCCGCCGGTCCCGGCCCGGCGAGCCGCCCGTCGGCCTCCTCCCCGCGCCGCAGCGGGGCGGCGGTGGCCGGGGTCGGACGGCCTTGCCCGGGTTCAGGGTGCTGTGCGGGTCGAAGGCGCGCTTGATGCGGTGCTGGAGGTCGCGCGGGACCTCCCCGACCTCGGCGGTGAACCGGTCGCGCTGGAGCAGTCCGACACCGTGCTCACCGGTCAGGGCGCCGCCGAGACCCCGGGCGAGCCCGACCATCCGGCCGAGGGCGTCCTTCGGCGCGCCCCGGGTGATGGACTCGTGCTCGGCGACGACGATCACCGGGTGCAGGGTGCAGGGTGCCGTCGGCGGCGTGGGCCACCGTGCAGATGTCGACGCCGGTGTCCGGCGCGATCTGCCGGATGCCGGTGACGATCCCGGCCAGTCGTTGGCGAGGTCGATGGCGCCCAGGGTCGGCCCGTCCACGAGTTCCGGGACCGACGGGGCGGCCCGGGCCGCGACGGTGCGGAAAACCCCACCCGTAACAGGTGGAGAACGTCGCAGTCGGGAGGAGCCCGCCGACCGTAGCGTGAGAGCCATGAGCACACCGCACGAGACCCGGCCCCTGCCGCCCGCACCGTGGAGCGGCACCGGGCACCCCTCCGATCCCGGGACGGCGGACGACGGCGCCGCCCACCGCGCCGCCTCCGGCTCCCGGCCCGCCGTCCCCGGCGGCGGCACCGGCGCCCGCGAGTGGGGGCCGTGGTCCGCCAAGACCCTCTTCTTCGGCGGCACCGACCTGGTGGTCGACGCCGCCCTGGGCACCCTGTGGCTGACCGCCCTCGTGTCCCTGGTCACCGCGGGCCTCGCCTCGCTCGCCGCCCTCGTGGGCGTGGTGCTGCTGGTGGCCGCGATCTACGCCGTCCGCGGCATCGAGTGGGTGGAGCGCCGCCGGACGCAGGCGGCGTTCGGGCTGCACCTGCCGGCCCCGCACCGGCGCCGCTCCCCGCGCGCCGACGGGTGGCGGATCCTGCACCAGTGGTGGCTGGACGTCTCCGACCCCGCGTTCTGGACCGGCCTGCTGCACCTGCTCCTGACCACGGCCCTGGGCTGGGTGGCGGTCGGCACCCTCGCCGGCACCGGCGCCGCCGTGGCGCTGGCACTGGCCCCCCTCTACGCCGCGGAGTCCAACCCGGTCTGGCCGTCCGAGCTGGTCGGCACGTGGCCGGACTGGGCCGTGGCGCTGGCCGGGATCACGCTCGCGCTGCTCGGGGTGCTCCTGCTCGTGCTGGCCGTGGCCGCCCACCGGGGCCTGTCCCGGCTGCTGCTGCGCGTGGACGAGGCGGCGGAGCTGCGCCGGCGGGCCGCCGAGGCCGCGGCGGCCCGGGAGACCGCCGTGCGCGGAGCGCGGACCGAGCGCTCCCGGATCGAGCGCGACCTGCACGACGGCGTGCAGCCGCAGCTGGTGTCCGTGGCCATGAACCTGTCGATGGCCCAGCGGCGGATCGACCACGACCCCGCCGGGGCCAAGGACCTCATCGGCGAGGCGCACGCCACGACGAAGGCCGCGATCACGGAGCTGCGCCGCCTGGCGCGGGGCTTCCACCCGGCCGTGCTGGAGGACCGGGGGCTGGACGCGGCCCTGTCCGCCGTGGCCGCCCAGTCGCCCGTGCCGGTCGCCGTGGACGTGCGCGTGCCCCGCCTGGCCCCCGAGACCGAGGCCGCCGTGTACTTCGCGGTCTCCGAGGGCCTGGCCAACGTCGTCAAGCACGCCGGGGCGGACGCCGCCTCGGTCCGGGTCGGGCTCGAGTCCGACCCCGCCGGGGGCACCCGGGTGGTCGCCCGGATCGCCGACGACGGCCGGGGCGGCGCCGTGCTGGTCCCCGGCGGCGGGCTGTCCGGGATCGCGGACCGGATCCGCTCCGCGGGCGGGCACTTCTTCCTCGACTCGCCCGCGGGCGGGCCGACCGAGCTGACCGTCGAGCTGCCGGTCGCCCGGGGGGAGGGAGCCTGATGCGCATCGTCATCGCCGAGGACGCCGTCCTCCTGCGCGCGGGCCTGGTCCGCCTGCTCACCGAGGCCGGGCACGAGGTGGTCGCCGACGTGGACACCGCGGAGGGCCTGCTGAAGGCCGTCGAGCAGCACGAGCCGGACTTCGCCCTGGTGGACGTGCGGCTGCCCCCGACCTTCACGGACGAGGGGATCCGCGCCGCCGTCCTCGTCCGCTCCCAGCACCCGCGGATCGCGGTGCTCGTGCTCTCCCAGTACGTCGAGGAGCGCTACGCCGCGGAGCTGATCGCCTCCCGCCGGGACGGGCTGGGCTACCTGCTCAAGGACCGGGTGGCCGACGTCGACCAGTTCCTCGAGTCCGTGGGAACGGTCGGCGCCGGCGGCACCGTCCTGGACCCGGAGGTGGTCTCCCAGCTGCTGGTGCGCTCGCGGCACCGGCAGGACCTGGAGCTGCTCTCCCCGCGGGAGCACGAGGTGCTCGGGCTGATGGCCCAGGGCCTGTCCAACGCCTCGATCGCCGCGAACCTGTTCCTCACCGAGTCCTCGGTGGAGAAGCACATCCGGTCCGTGTTCACCAAGCTCGGCCTCGCGCACGAGGACGGCGGCAACCGCCGCGTCCGCGCGGTCCTGCGCTACCTCGGCTACCCCGACCCCGGGCCCGGCCACCCCTCGTCCGCCCACCCGTCCCACCAGGAGTTCCGGCCATGAGCACCCACCCCGAGCACGCCGTCCCGGCCAGCCCGCCGCCCCCGGCAGCGCCCACGACCCCCTGCAGGGCCCCCCGCAGCGCCCCGACCCGGACACCGTCGGGCAGAGCGAGCGCGCCGCCTGGCTCGTGCCCACCGCCGTGCTCGGCGGCCTGGGCGCCCTGCTGCTGCTCGGCGGCGGCGGGGCGGCCATGGCCGCGTCGCTGTCGATCGAGGAGCGGCGGGTGGACACGACCGTGACCGCGCCCGTGGACACCGTGGCGATCGACGGCCGCTCCGCCGTGATCGAGGTCGTGACCGCCGACGTGCCCGATCTGCGGGTCGAGGCCGTGTACGCCGGCATCGGCCTGGACCGGGCGCCCGAGCCGCTGGTCCGGGACGGGCGGCTGACCGTGGCGGCTCCCCCGTCCGGCTCCTGGTTCGGCACCGGCGGCGGGATGCAGGTGCGGGTCACGGTCCCGGCCGACGACGACCCCGTGGACCTGCGGCTCTCCGGCGACGCCGGCACCCTCTCCGCCCGGGGCGACTTCGGCGACGTCCGGCTCGACACCGAGGCCGGCGTGGTGCAGATGGGCGGCAGCGCCCGGAGCCTGTGGGCGGCCTCGGAGGTGGGCACCGTCCTGGTCGACGGCGCCCGGGTGCGCGAGGACGTGGACGTGCACACGGAGGTGGGGGCCACCGAGGTGCGGATCCTCGGCGACGCCCCGCGACGGGTCGCGATCACCACCGGCGCGGGCGCGATCGAGGCCTCGGTCCCGGACGCCGAGTGGTGGACCCCCGCGGTGGCCGGCGCCGGCGAGCGCGACCCCGAGGAGCTGACGGCGGCGACGGTCTGTGCCACGGCCCCCGAGGACCGCCCGTGCCTGTACGTCTCCTCGGAGGTGGGCGCGGCGGAGGTCACCTCCGGGGGCCGTTCCCTGCGCCCGGCCGCCGGGTAGACTGGGTACGTTCGTCCGGGTCGGGCGCACCGGGAGGGGGGACGGTGCGCACAGTCTTCGAGGACACCCGTGAACCCCCTGAACTCCCTTCCCGCCCCCGTGGGCACGACCTCCGAGGCCCCGGTGGACCACCCCGCCGCAGCCCGGCGCGCGACGGCGCCCCCTGTCACCGAGCAGTCCGCCACCGCGCCGATCGCCACCGCCTCGACGTCCGCCGCGTCGACGTCGGCCGGGCAGCCCGCCACGGGGCACGGTGGCACCGGCCGCCGGGCTCCGCGACGCTCCGGCGGCCGCTACGCGCGGCTCCTGGAGCTGGGCGGCCGCGGCTTCCTGCCGATCGCCTTCGTGGCCCGCCTGCCCCTGGCCATGATCACCGTGGGGGCCCTGACCCTCGCCACCGCCGTTACCGGCTCCTACGCCGTGGGCGGGGCGGCCGCCGGCGCCGTCGGGATCGGCTCGGCCCTGGGCGGGCCCGTGATGGGCCACCTCGCCGACCGGGTGGGACAGCGGGCGGTGCTGCTGGTCTCGGCCCTCGCCCACACGGTGGCCATCGGCGTGCTGCTGATCACCGCCTACGCCGGCCCGGGCGGCCCGGCCGTGCCGCTGCTCGTCACGGCGGCGCTGCTGGTGGGCGCCACCTGCCCCCAGGTGGGCCCGCTCGCCCGGGTCCGCTGGCGCGGGCTGACCGGGGGCGACCGGCAGGAGCTGGACACCGCGCTGTCCTACGAGTCCACCGCCGACGAGCTGACCTTCGTGCTCGGCCCCGCCCTCGTGGGGCTGCTGGCGTCCCTGCTCGCCCCGTGGACCCCCTTCGTCCTGGCCGCCGCGCTGACCCTCACCATGGTCTCGTGCTTCGCCGTGCACCCCACCCACCGCGCGGCACCGGCCGCCCCGCGCCCGCGGCGCCGGACGGCGGCCGCGCCCGGTCCCGGCCGGGACCGGATCCTCGTCCTGCTCCCCGTGCTCGGGATGGTGGCCATGGGGACGTTCTTCGGAGCCGTGCAGAACGCGCTGAGCGCCTTCGGCGGCGAGTTCGGCGCCCAGAGCGCGGCCGGGCTGCTCTACGCCGTGCTGGGCATCAGCTCCGCGGCCGCGGCCCTGTCCGTGGCCTGGTGGCCCCGGCGCTTCCCGCCCGCCGCCCGCTGGGTGGCCAGCGCGGGCGCCATGGCCGCCCTGAGCCTGCTGTTCCTCCTGCCCGGGGAGATCGTCCCGATGCTCCTGGTGCTGCTGCTCGTCGGCCTGCCCGTGGGCCCCACCATGGTCACGATCTACACGATCGGCGGGGACGTCGCCCGGCCGGAGCGGCTGGGCACGGTCATGACGATGCTGGCGAGCGGCGTGGTGCTGGGCACGGCCGTGGGCGCGGCGCTGGCCGGGCTCGCGGCCGAGACCGCCGGTCACAGGGGTGCCTTCACGGCCGCGATCGGCGCGGCCTGCGCCATGGTGCTGATCAGCGCGGCGCTGGTCCTGCTCCGGCGCCGCTGAGGAGCCGGACGGGCGGCGGGGCCGCGGCGGCTACACCAGCGGCGATTTGGGGCGGTGCTCCCGGTTGCCGAGTCCCTCGCGGCCGTCGAGGTGGTCGACGAGCTGGCGGAGCGCCTCGAGCGAGCTCACGGTCTCGGACCATCCCGTGACCTCGCGGATCCGCGTGGTGTCCATGACGGGCACGGCGTCGGCGAGGTCGATCCAGCCGGGATCGGTGGGCTGCAGCCGCAGCCGGTAGGTGATCGCCACCAGCGCCCGGACGAGGGCCGGCGGAACGGGCAGGACGCGCTTGGCGCCGAGCACCTGGGCCACGCCGTCAGGACCGAGCACCGGCTCGGCCGCGACGTTGAACGCCCCGCCCGCACGGTGCCGGATGACCCGCCAGAACGCGTCCGCGACGTCGTCGGTGTGCAGGGTCTGGAAGCGGAACCTCTCCGGGAACGGCAGCACCGGCAGGCGCATCCGGGCGATGAGCCCCTTGGGCACGAGGGCACCGAAGAAGTAGTCCCCGATCTCGGGGGCGGCACCGGCCTGGAACAGGAAGCCGGGCCGCAGCCGGGTCACCACAACCCCGGGGTGGGCTTCCTCGAACCGGTTGAGCAGCGCCTCCGTCTCGGCCTTCTGGACGTTGTAGTGGGAGGTGTCCACCCCGCCCACGGGCCAGGACTCGTCCACGCGGCGGTCCTTGGGGCCGCGGCTGTAGGCCCCGAGGGAGGACGGGTAGACGACCTGGGGCACGCCGGCCAGGACGACGGCGTCGAGCACGTGGACCAGTCCGTCGACGTTGGTGCGGTGCATGAGCGCGAAGTCCCGGTTGGGGCGGATCAGCCACACCAGGTGGACCACCGCGTCCGCCCCGCGCAGGATCTCCGCGAGCCGGCCGGTGGACTCCTTCTCGGCGACGTCGACGGTGTGCCACTCGACGCCGTCGTACGGCTCGCCGCCCCGTTCCGGGCCCTCCCGGGAGACCCCGACGATCTGCGTGACCTCGGGGGCGGCGTGCAGCCGCCGCAGCAGGGCGGTGCCCACGTTGCCGGTGGCGCCCAGGACGACGATCTTCACGGCGCTCTCCCTCCCCGCCCGGACCTACTGGTCCTGGACGCGCTTGCTGTGGTCCTGCAGGCGGTCGATGTGCTTGGAGGCCTCCGCCTTCGTGAGGTCCGCGGGCAGCTCCTCCCCGGCCTCGCGGGCCAGCGTGTCCAGGTAGCTGCGCTGGGCGCTGGTCATGGGCTCCTCGCCCGTGGCCCACTCGTCCGGGTCGCGGTCGAGCCCGCTGCCCGGCTCGGGAGTGGAGGCGCCGAGGGTCTCCTGCTCGTCGGGATCCGGGGTGCCGTTCGGGTTCTCAGTCATGCGCCCATGATAGTCATACCGCTTACGATGTCGCGCCGCGGCGCCGGTCGCCGAGCTCCCGGCCCGGACCTCCTCCCGGCGCGGCGGCGCAGTCAGTACGCTGGAGGACCGGCCCCGGCCGGCGGGACCCGGCAGCAGACGCACCGGCGGACGCACACAGGACCAGAGGAGACGCAGATGAGCGAGCAGGTCGAGACCGGCGGGACCGCGGGAGCGCGGTTGCAGGGGGACAAGCTCAAGGCCTACATGCTCGGGCACTACATGGGCGCCCTGTCCGGGGTGCGGCTCTTCGACGAGGCCGCCCGCACCTGGGCCGGCACCGCCTACGAGGACCGGTTCGCCCGGTTCGTCCGTGAGATCCAGGACGACATCGGGCACCTCGAGACGATGCTCGACCGGCTCGGCGCCACCCGGCGCCGGGTCGCCAAGGGGCTCGGCACGGCCACCGGCATCGCGTCCCGGCTCAATCCGCTGAGCCGGATCCGGGAACGGGCGGGGATCGCCGCCCACGGGGAGCTGGAGATGCTGCAGTCCCTGGTGGTGGCCAAGCGCAGCATGTGGGTCACCCTGCTCGAGCTCGCCCCCTCGGACCCGCGTCTGGACGCCGAGGAGCTGCGCGCCCTCGAGGCCGGCGCCGCCGACCAGTACGACCGGCTGCGGGCGGTCGCCGGGGAGACCGCCCGGGACCGCTTCCTCACCCGGGGCTGAGCCCGTGGCCGAGAGCCCCCGCCCGGCGACAGGGCCCCCGGCGGGCGCGTCCGCCGGGGCGTGGGAGCAGCTGCTGGCCGGCCGGGTGGACCCCGCGGCCGAGCCGGAGCTCGTCGAGCGCTACGGGCCCCTCGTGGCGCACCGGGGGCCGCTGGTGATCGCCCAGCTCGGGCAGAGCCTGGACGGGTTCATCGCCTCGCGCACCGGGCACGCCGAGTACGTGACCGGCCCCGAGGACCGGGAGCACCTGCACCGGCTGCGCGCGCTCGTGGACGCCGTGCTCGTGGGCGTCGGGACGGTCGCCGCCGACGACTGCCGGCTGACCGTCCGGGCGGTGCCCGGCCCCACCCCACCCGGGTGGTCCTCGACCCCTCGGCGCGCGCCCCGGCCGGCTCGGCCGTGCTCACCGACGGCGCCGCCCCCACCGTCTGGGTCGTGGGCTCCGGCGCCCCCGTGCCGGCGCGGCTCGCCCCGCACGTCGACGTGCTGCGCGTGCCGGCCCCGCCCCACCGGCTGAACCCGCACGAGGTGCTGACCGCGCTCGCGCGCCGCGGCCTGGGCCGGGTGCTCGTGGAGGGCGGGGGGCGCACGGTCTCGAGCTTCCTCGAGGCCGGAGCGCTGCACCGGCTCTACCTCACCACCGCTCCCATGCTCATCGGCGACGGCGTGCCCGGCATCAGGTTCCGCGGCGCGGAGCACCTCTCCGGGGCGCTGCGGACCCCGGCGCGCCGCTTCCCGCTCGGCGACGACCTCTGCACCGAGCTGACCTTCCGCGCCTGAGCGGGCTCCCCGTGCCCGCGCAGCCGCCCGAGGCGGGCTGCGACGGCGGGACCCGCACGGTGTCATCGACCACGTCATCCTTGACTCGACCCTGCCGCAGCACTAACTTTCATGATACGGAATCCCAATTCCGTCATACGAACTCGAAGGAGTCCTCATGAACGCCAGCCCGGCCTTCGCCGCCCACGCGTCCTTCTTCAGCTACACCGGAACGGACTGTGATCCCGATCTGGCCCTGTCCCCGCACCCCGCCGTCCGCGCCACCCCGCTGTGGGTGCTGGCGGTGTCCTCGGCCTGTGTCGGAGCCGCCGTGGGCCGCCTCTCGGTCCGGCGCCCCTAGCACGGCGCACCGCATCGACCACCACACCGACCACGGCCCTCAGGAGCACCCATGGCACCGCAGATCCGGACCGGCCGGCAGGCCCCCGACTTCACGCTCACCGACCACGAGGGCCAGGAGGTGCGGCTCTCCGAGCTGCGGGGCCGGAAGGTGATCGCCTACTTCTACCCGAAGGCCTTCACCCCCGGCTGCACGTCCGAGGCGTGCGACTTCCGCGACAACCTCGCCTCCCTCGAGGGCCTCGGCTACACCGTGCTGGGGATCTCGGGGGACGACACCGAGACGCTCGGGCGCTTCGCACAGGAGTACGGCATCCCGTACCGCCTGCTCTCCGACCCGGACTCGGCCACCGCGCAGGCGTGGGGCGCCTGGGGCGAGAAGACCGTCAACGGGCAGAGCACGGTCGGCCCCCTGCGCTCGACCTTCGTGATCCAGGAGGACGGCACCGTCAGTTCCGCGGAGTACGGCGTCCAGGCTGAGGGCCACGTGGCGGACCTGCGCCGGCGACTTCCGGCCTGACCGGCGCCCGGCCCCGGGGACCCCCGCACCCGCGCCGCGACGCGTCGGGGCGCGGGGGTCCTGCCGTTCAGCCCCGCCCGGCGAACGGCATCCCGGAGGCGGTGAGCACGAGCGAGTTCACCGTGGCGGCGGCGGGGAGCTCGGCCATCATCAGCACCGCGCGCCCCACCTCCTCCACGGGAAAGCTGGGCTCCGGGCGGAGCGAGCCGTCGGCCTGCAGGGCGCCGCCGTCCGTCCCCAGCCCCGCGAGCAGCTCCGTGGCCGCGTTGCCGATGTCGATCTGCCCACAGGTGATCCCGTACGGACGGCCGTCCAGGTCCAGGGACTTGGTCAGGCCGGTGACGGCGTGCTTGCTCGCGGCGTAGGCCGCGGACAGCGGCCGGGGGGCGTGGGCGGAGATCGAGCCGTTGTTGATGATCCGCCCGCCGCCGGGGCGCTGCCGCTTCATGACCCGGAAGGCCTCGGCCGCGCACAGATAGGTCCCGGTGAGGTTCACCTGCAGGGTGCGCTGCCACTCGAGGGGGTCGATCTCGTCCACCTCCCCGCGCGGCCCGAATGTCCCGGCGTTGTTGAACAGCACGTCGATCCGCCCCGCGAGACGGGAGATCTCCCGGAAGGCCTCGGACACGCTCTGCGCGTCGGCCACGTCCATCGGCACGACCCAGGCCCCGGGCGCACCGCCGGCGGTCTCCTCCAGGGGCTCCCGCCGCCGTCCGGTCAGCACGACCGCCCACCCTGCCGCAAGGAAGCTGCGCGCCACCGCCCGACCGATCCCGGACCCGGCCCCCGTCACCACCAGCACCCTCGCAGCCGTGCCGGGTTCCCCGGCACCGTCCACCACGCCCTGCACGTCCATCCCGCGCCCCCCTCACCGTCCTGCCGGCGCGTCCGCCCCGGCGTGAAACGAAAGTTCCACCTCCGCCATCTTGCTGCAAAAACTTGGTAACAGGAGCGTGGAACCATTGACTTGGGTCTTGTGATCCAGTTCACTGGAAGCAATGAAAGTTTTATTCCACATTATGGAATACAGGAAGGGCTGACGGCGCACCCGATGCATCTCACCGAGTTCAACTCCCTCCCCCGGTCCGAGGCCGTCGAGGCGATCCGCCCGGCCCTCGACATCCCGCGCTGGCTGGAGGCCGTGGCCGACGCCCGCCCCTACTGGCACCATGATGCCCTGCTCGGCAGGGCCCGTGACGCGGCGGAGCCGTTCGGTGACGAGGAGATCGACCGGGCGCTGTCCCACCATCCCCGGATCGGCGAGCGCCCGCAGGGCGACAGCGCGGAGGCCGGCCTGTCCCGGGCGGAGCAGTCCGCCGTGGACCCCTCCGACGCCGAGGTGCAACGGCGCCTGCGGGAGGGCAACCGCGCCTACGAGGAGAAGTTCGGCCAGGTCTTCCTCATCCGCGCCGCCGGGCGCACCCCCGAGGAGATCCTGGAGCAGCTCTCCGAGCGCCTGCAGCACGACGCCGGGACCGAGCGCGCCGTGGTCGCCGACCAGCTGCGCCAGATCGCCCTCCTCCGACTCGAAGGACTCGTCACCCCATGAGCTACGTCACCGCCCACGTCCTCGACTCCGTCACCGGCACCCCCGCCCAGGGCGTCGCCGTGTCCCTCGAGGCCGCCGACGGCACCTCCATCGCGGCCGCCCGGACCGACGACGACGGCCGCGTGCCCGAACTGGGCCCAGAGACCCTGGAATCCGGCGACTACCGGATCACCTTCGCCACCGGGCAGTACTTCGCCGGCAGGAACCAGCCGACGTTCTACCCGTTCGTGACGGTGAACTTCACGGTGCAGGCCGAGGAGCGGCACTACCACGTGCCGCTCCTGCTGAGCCCGTTCGCCTTTTCCACCTACCGGGGCAGTTGACCCAGGAGTTGGCGGGCCCGCCCGTCTTCGACCGCCCCGATCAGCAGACACCAGACCGCGAGGAGAAACGTCATGACCGACGTCGTCACCGGCAAGGCTACGGACAAGGCCACGGACACCGTCGTCCTGGGCAGGAACCAGTACGGCAAGGCCGAGAACCATGTCGTGCGCATCAACCGCGACACCGACCGCCACGAGATCCGCGACCTCGTGGTCACCTCCCAGCTGCGCGGCGACCTGGAGGAGGTGCACACGCGCGGCGACAACGCCCACTGCGTGCCCACGGACACGCAGAAGCAGACCGTGTTCGCCTTCGCCCAGCAGTACGGCATCGACTCCCCCGAGCAGTTCCTGCTCAAGCTCGCCGACCACTTCACCGGTGAGTTCGAGTGGATCACGGGCGGGCGCTGGGCGGCCCAGGAGCACGCGTGGCAGCGGATCGACGACCACGACCACTGCTTCGTGCAGCACAAGGACGAGGTGCGCACCGCCGTGGTGGTGGCCGACGGCCAGGAGCGGACGGTGATCTCCGGGTTCAAGGACCTGACCGTCCTGAAGTCCACGCAGTCCGGCTTCACGGGCTACCCGAAGGACGAGTACACGGTGCTGCCCGAGACCGAGGACCGGATCATGTCCACCGACATCGCCACCCGGTGGCGCTACAGCACCACCGACGTGGACTACGACGCCGTCTACGAGGACGTCAAGAGGATCATCCTCACCAAGTTCACCGACCACTACTCCAAGGCCCTCCAGGAGACCCTCTACCTGATGGGCAAGGCCGTCATCGAGGCCCACCCGGAGATCGACGAGATCAAGTTCTCCTGCCCGAACAAGCACCACTTCGTGTACGACCTCGGCTTCTGCGGCCTCGAGAACGACAAGGAGACCCACTGGGCGGCCGACCGCCCCTACGGACTCATCGAGGCCACGATCCAGCGCAAGGGCGCCGCGGAGAACGAGGCCGCCTGGACGGGCATCGCCGGCTTCTGCTGAGCCCGCACGCCCCGGCGCCGCCGACCGCGGCGCCGGGAGACGGGGCCCGTCGTCGCCGTCCGCGCACGACGACGACGGACCCCGCACTCCCTGCTGGGGCGGCGCACCCGCTGCCCGCACGCCCGGCGCCCCTGCGGCGCCCACCGCGCACCGCGGTCCTCTCCACCTCCTCGCTCCGCCCCGGTCCCGCCCCGACGCCGGCACCGGGTCTCTCCCGTCACCAGGATCCCTAGGAGAACACCATGGCCAGGTCACGCACCGCTGAGCCGCCCGCCACCACCCGCACCCGCCCGGAGGACGAGTTCCTCGGCGTGGGCGGCAGCCTGGGCTACGGGCTGCAGCACGTGCTCACCATGTACGGCGGCATCATCGCGCCGCCCCTCATCATCGGCGGTGTCGCCGGCATGACGCCCCAGGAGCAGGGCCTGCTCATCGCGGCCTCGCTCTTCGTGGGCGGCCTCGCCACGGTCCTGCAGTCGTGGGGCATCAGGTTCTTCGGCTCGCAGCTGCCGCTCGTGCAGGGCACGTCCTTCGCCGGCGTGGCCACCATGACGGCCATCGTCCAGGGCGGCGGCGGCATCCAGGCGGTCTTCGGCGCCGTCATCGCCGCCTCCGTGATCGGATTCCTGATCACGCCGTTCTTCGTGAGCATCATCCGCTTCTTCCCGCCGGTCGTCACCGGCGTGGTGATCACCTCCATCGGCCTCACGCTGTTCCCGGTGGCCGCCCGCTGGGCCATGGGCGGCAACGCGCAGGCTCCCGAGTACGGCTCGGTCGGCAACCTCGCGCTGGCCGGCCTGACCCTGCTGATCATCATGCTGCTCTCCAAGCTGGGCAGCGCCGCCGTCTCCCGGCTGTCCATCCTCATCGGCCTGGTGCTCGGCACCGCCGCGGCGGCGGCGCTGGGCATGGCGGACTTCAGCCAGGTGCTCAGCGGTGACATCTTCGCCGTTCCGCAGCCGCTGGCCTTCGGTCCCCCCGTGTTCGAGGTGGCGGCCATCCTCTCGATGTTCATCGTCATCCTCGTGACCCTCACCGAGACCACTGCCGACATCATCGCGGTCGGCGAGATCGTGGACACGAAGGTCGGCAAGAAGCGCATCGCCGACGGCCTGCGCGCGGACATGGCCTCCTCGGCCCTGGCGCCGATCTTCAACGGCTTCACCCAGAGCGCCTTCGCCCAGAACGTGGGGCTCGTGGCCATCACCGGCGTCAAGAGCCGCTTCGTGGTCACGGCCGGCGGTTTCATCCTCGTGACCCTCGGCCTGCTGCCCGTCCTCGGCCGGGTCGTCGCGGCGGTCCCGCCGCCCGTGCTCGGCGGGGCCGGCATCGTGCTCTTCGGCAGCGTGGCCGCCTCCGGCATCCGGACCCTGGCGAAGGTGGACTTCGGCAACGGCGCCAACCTGATCATCGTGGCCACCTCCCTCGGCTTCGGCATGCTGCCCATCGCCGTGCCGGAGATCTATGCGAACTTCCCGGCCTGGTTCGAGACGATCTTCCACTCCGGGATCAGCTCGGCGGCCGTGATGGCGATCCTGCTGAACATCCTGTTCAACGAGATCCGCACCGGCAATCCGCCGCGGGGCACCGGCTCGGTCTTCGCCCAGGCCCCGGTGCGCGCCGTCCGCTACGAGAGCCTCGAGCACCTGCAGGACCACCTCCAGGAGGGCGACACCGTCCGGGACGGCAAGCTCGTGGACTGCGACGGCAACGAGGTCCCCGTGATCACCGCCGCCGGCGAGATCGTCGACACCAGGATCTGCCGGACCCCGGCCGGCCCCGGCGAGCCGTCCGCGCACTGACACCGCGGCGCCGGCTCACCGCCGGATCCCTGCGGCGCCGGGATCCCCGGCGCCGCAGGGATCCTGCCGCACGGCGGCCGGTGCGCCCGGGCCGCGGCTCAGGCCCTGACGGGCATGAGCTCCGCGGCGATCGCCTCGGCGGCCCGGCGCAGGACGGGCACGGCCCGGCGGCCGAAGTCCTCGTCCACCCGGCTCACGGGCCCGGAGACGGAGATCGCCGTGGGGGTCGGCGCGCCGGGCACCGCCATCGCGTAGCAGCGCACGCCGAGCTCCTGCTCCTCGTCGTCGATCGCGTAGCCGCGCTCCCGGATCCGCTCGAGGTCGGCGAAGAGCTCCTCGAGAGTGCCGAGGCTCTTGGGCGTGGGCGTCGCCATGCCGGTGGCGGTGACGATGGCCCGGACCCGGTCGTCGGGCAGCGTCGCGAGCATGGCCTTGCCCACCCCGGTGTCGTGGGTGTCCGCGCGGCGGCCCACCTCGGTGAACATCCGCATCGAGCGCTGGGACTGCGCCTGGGCGATGTAGACGACCTCCTGGCCGTCGAGCACGGCCATGTTCGCCGACTCGCCGAGCTCGCGCACCAGCTCGTCGAGCCGGCCCCGGGCCGCGGAGCCGAACTGGCGCCCGGCGGCCTCCCCCAGCAGGATCAGCCGCGGCCCGAGCGCGTAGTTGCGGTTGGGCAGCTGGCGGACGTAGCCGGAGGGCACCAGGGTGCGCAGCAGCCGGTGGATCGTGGGCAGCGGCAGCTTGACGGCGGCGGAGAGCTCGCTCAGCGACATCTCGCCGCCCGCGGCGGTGATCACCTCGAGGAGCTCGAACACCCGCTCCACCGATTGGACACCGCCCGATGCAGGTCGTGTGGTCATGGTTCCGTGGTCCTCCGTCGGTCGTGGGACAGCTCGCCGCCGCACCCGACCCTCCAGGGCGACGTACCGTGACAGGAGTCACGGACGAGTCTTGCCATCAATGCCAGTGTCCCATAATATCCATAATACGGAATTTTCATTCCGCTATGCGGGTGAAACCTTCATCTCGAGCTTCCACGGAGGAACCATGGCAACGCCCAGTCCCGGATATTCGATGATCCTGCGCGTGCAGGCGCCTGCCGGTCTGACCGTCACCAGCGAGCTCGCCACGGCGGCGGCCACCGCGGGCGCGGCAGTGACCGCCCTCGACGTCGTCGAGTCCCACGCCGAGCACGTGGTGGTCGACGTCAGCTGCAACGTCTCCGACGCGTCCCACCGGGACGAGGTGCGGGACGCCCTCGAGGCGATCGAGGGCGTGGCGGTCCGCAAGATCAGCGACCGCACGTTCCTCATCCACCTCGGCGGCAAGATCGAGGTGACGCCCCGCGTCTCGCTGCGCAACCGCGACGACCTCTCCCGCGCCTACACCCCCGGTGTCGCCCGGGTGTGCACGGCGATCGCGGAGAACCCGGCCGACGCCCGGCGCCTGACCATCAAGCGCAACACCGTGGCCGTGGTCACGGACGGCACCGCCGTCCTCGGCCTCGGCGACATCGGCCCGGCCGCGGCCCTGCCCGTGATGGAGGGCAAGGCCGCCCTCTTCAAGGCCTTCGGCGACGTCGACGCGTGGCCGGTCTGCCTCGACACGAAGGACACCGACGAGATCGTGCGGATCGTCAAGGCGATGGCGCCCGTCTACGGCGGGGTCAACCTCGAGGACATCGCGGCCCCCCGCTGCTTCGAGATCGAGGCGCGGCTGCGCGAGGAGCTCGACATCCCCGTCTTCCACGACGACCAGCACGGCACCGCCATCGTCGCCCTCGCCGCGCTGTACAACGCCCTGAAGGTGGTGGACAAGCGCATCGAGGACGTCCGGATCGTCGTCTCCGGGGTGGGCGCGGCCGGCCACGCCATCATCCAGCTGCTGACCGCCAACGGCGCCGGCGACATCGTCGCCTGCTCCCGCAACGGCGCCATCCACCGGGGCGAGGACTACCAGGACCAGCACCGGCAGTGGATCGCCCAGCACACCAACGAGCAGGGCTTCTCCGGCAGCCTCAAGGAGGCGATGGCCGGGGCGGACGTCTTCATCGGCGTCTCGGCGCCGAACCTCCTCGACGAGGCCGACATCGCCGCGATGAACGACCGCGCCGTCGTCTTCGCCATGGCGAACCCCGATCCCGAGGTCGACCCGGGGGCGGCCGCCGAGCACGCCGAGGTCGTGGCCACCGGCCGCTCGGACTTCCCGAACCAGATCAACAACGTGCTGGCCTTCCCGGGGCTGTTCCGCGGTCTGCTCGACGCCGGGGCCACGGACATCACCACCGAGATGCTGGTGGCCGCCGCCCGCGCCATCGCCGACTGCGTGGGTGACGACGAGCTCAACGCCGGCTACATCGTCCCCAGCGTCTTCGACCCCGCGGTCGCCCCGGCCGTGGCCGCTTCCGTGCGCGCGAGCGCCGAGGCCGTCGGCGCCGTCGCCGAGCCGGTCACCGAGCCCGCGCACGCCTGACCCGCCCCCGCCCGCACGCCGACCCACCCGCACCAGGAGGCACTCCCATGACCACCACGAACACCGTCGAGCACACCCTGCCGGAGGGCCTCGAGCGCGCCGGCGAGATCCTCACCGAGGACGCCCTCCGGTTCGTCGCCGAGCTGCACCGCCGCTTCGCCCCCCGCCGCGCCGAGCTGCTCGGGGCGCGCGAGCAGCACCGCCGCGCCGCGGCCGGGAGCGGCACCCTGGACTTCCTCCCGCAGACCCGGGAGATCCGCGAGAGCGAGTGGACGGTGGCCCCGGCGCCGCCGGCCCTGCAGGACCGCCGGGTGGAGATGACCGGGCCCGCCTCGCCGGCCAAGATGGCGATCAACGCCCTGAACTCCGGGGCGAGGGTCTGGCTGGCCGACCTGGAGGACGCCTCCAGCCCCACCTGGTACAACCAGGTGGACGGCATCCTCAACCTGCGCGACGCCGCCCGCGGCACCCTCTCCTTCACCTCCCCGGAGGGCAAGCACTACGCCCTGCGCCAGGACGCCCCGCTGGCCGTGGTCGTCACCCGCCCCCGCGGGTGGCACCTGCCCGAGCACAACGTCACCGTGGACGGGCAGCCGGCCTCGGGCTCGCTCGTGGACTTCGGGCTGCACTTCTTCCACACCGCACAGCTGTTGCTGGCCAACGGCCACGGCCCGTACTACTACCTGCCCAAGATGGAATCCCACCTCGAGGCGCGGCTGTGGAACGACGTGTTCAGCTTCGCCGAGGAGTACCTCGGCATCGACCACGGCACCGTCCGTGCGACCGTGCTCATCGAGACGATCCCGGCGGCGTTCCAGATGGAGGAGATCCTCTGGGAGCTGCGCGAGCACGCCTCCGGGCTCAATGCGGGGCGCTGGGACTACCTGTTCAGCATCATCAAGTACTTCCGGGACGCCGGCGAGCGCTTCGTGCTCGCCGACCGGTCCACGATCACCATGACCGCGCCGCTGATGCGCGCCTACACCGAGCTGCTCGTGAAGACCTGCCACCGCCGGGGAGCCTTCGCGATGGGCGGGATGGCCGCGGTCATCCCGAACCGGCGCGACCCGGAGGCCACGGAGGCCGCCTTCGCCAAGGTGCGCGCCGACAAGACCCGGGAGGCCCAGGACGGCTTCGACGGGTCGTGGGTGGCCCACCCCGACCTCGTGCCGACCTGCAGGGAGGTCTTCGACGACGTCCTGGGCGAGCGGCCCAACCAGGTCGACCGGCTCCGCGAGGAGGTGCAGGTCAGCCCGGAGCAGCTGCTCGACGTCCCCAGCGCCGGCCGCACCAGCACGCAGCAGGAGCTGGCCGCCAACCTCTACGTGGCGATCCGGTACACCGCCGTGTGGCTGTCCGGCAACGGGGCGGTGGCCATCCACAACCTCATGGAGGACGCCGCGACCGCCGAGATCTCCCGCTCCCAGGTCTGGCAGCAGATCCGCAACGGCGTGGTCTACGAGGACACCGGGAGCACCGCGACCCGGGAGCTGGTCGCCGAGGTGCTCGAGCAGCAGAAGGAGGTGCTGCGCGGGGAGGTCGCCCCGGAGCTCTTCGAGCGCCACTTCGAGCCCGCCGCCCGGCTCATCGCCGACCTCGTCCTGGGCGAGGAGTACGTCGACTTCCTGACCCTGCCGGCCTACGACCTCATCGAGGGCCGGTGAGCGCCGCGCGCACGAGCCTGCCCGCCTCGTTCGCCCGGCGCGCCGACCAGCTGCTCGAGGGCACCGACGCGGCCCTGGAGCACTGCTTCCCGGGCGACGACGGGTCACGGCAGCCGCTGCACACCTGCTACGTCCCCGCGGACCTGGTCACCCCGGCCACCGCCCGGGAGTGGGGCGAGGCCGCGCTCGCCGCCGCCGCGGAGGCCGGCGGGCTCACCGCCCTGGCCGAGCTGGCCGGGGTGGAGGAGCACCTGCGCGAGGAGGTCGTGACCCGCACCGGGCGCAAGCTGCGGGAGGAGCCGATCGAGGACCTGCGCCTGGACCTCGAGGACGGCTACGGCGAGCGGCCCGACGCCGAGGAGGACGAGGCCGCCGTCGGCGCCGCCCGCACCGTGGCCGCGATGGCGCTCGCCCGGCACCGCGGGGACTCGCCGCAGCCGGCCTTCGCCGGGATCCGCTTCAAGTGCCTGGAGGCCGGGACCCGGGAGCGCGGGCTGCGCTCCCTGGACCTGTTCGTGACCGCCCTCGTGCGCGAGGGCGGTCTGGCGGAGGCCGGAGCGGCCGCGGACGGGCTGCCGGCCGGACTGGTGCTGACCCTGCCGAAGGTCTCCACCGCGGAGCAGGTCGAGGTGATGACCGAGGCCTGCCGCGCCCTGGAGAGCGCCCTCGGCCTGGCCCACGGCCGGCTGCGCTTCGAGATCCAGATGGAGACGGCCCCGATGATCCTGGGACTCGACGGCACCTGCCCCATCCCGGCGATGCTGCGCGTCGCCGAGGGCCGGGTCACGGCCCTGCACTACGGCACCTACGACTACTCCGCCTCCCTCGGCGTGGCCGCGGAGTTCCAGTCCATGGAGCACCCGGTGGCCGACCACGCGAAGCAGGTCATGCAGGTCGCCGTGGCCGGCACCGGGGTGCGGCTCTCGGACGGGTCCACCAACCGGCTGCCCGTGGGCGATGCCGCCCAGCGGCGCGAGGCCTGGGCGCTGCACGCGCGCCTGGTCCGCCGCTCCCTGGAGCGGGCCCTCTACCAGGGCTGGGACCTGCACGCCCACCAGCTGCCGACCCGCTTCCTGACGAACTACGCGTTCTACCGGCGCTCGTTCGGCGCGTCCGCGCACCGGCTGCAGGTGTACCGCAGCCGCTCGGTGCCCGGCATCGAGGCCGCGGACGTCGCAGACGAGCCCGCGACCGCCCGGGCCCTCGCCCGGTTCGTCCACCGCGGCCTGCTGTGCGGGGCGATCGGCGCGGGAGAGCTGGCCTCGGCCGCGGGGCTGGACCACCACGAACTGGCCGCCCTCGCCCACCCCCGGCCGGCTGCGGCCACCCCCACCCCAGGAGGCATCTGACATGACCGACCGCACCTACCACGCCCCGCACGGCGGGCACCCGGACCAGACCCAGCTGCTCACCGACCGGGCGATGTTCACGGAGGCCTACGCGGTGATCCCGCGGGGGACCATGCGCGACATCGTGACCAGCCGGCTCCCCTTCTGGGACGACACCCGGGTCTGGGTCCTCGCCCGGCCCCTGTCCGGGTTCGCGGAGACCTTCTCGCAGTACATCGTGGAGGTCGCCCCCGGCGGCGGCAGCGACCGCCCCGAGACCGAGTCCGGCGTCGAGGGCGTCCTGTTCCTCATGGAGGGCACCCTCACCCTGACCGTGGAGGGCGAGGAGCACGAGCTGACCCCGGGCGGCTACGCGTTCCTCCCGCCGGAGTGCGAGTGGACCGTGCGCGGCACCGGCGACGAGCCCGCCCGCTTCCACTGGATCCGCAAGGCCTACGAGTACGTCCAGGGCGTCGAGGTCCCCGAGCCGTTCGTCACGTCCGACCAGGAGGTCGCGCCCACCCCCATGCCGGGCACCGACGGCAGGTGGGCGACCACCCGCTTCGTGGACCCCGACGACGTCCGGTACGACATGCACGTGACGATCGTGACCTTCGAGCCCGGCGCGGTGATCCCGTTCGCGGAGACCCACGTGATGGAGCACGGCCTCTACGTCCTCGAGGGCAAGGCCGTCTACCGGCTCAACCAGGACTGGGTGGAGGTGGAGGCCGGCGACTTCATGTGGCTGCGGGCCTTCTGCCCGCAGGCGTGCTACGCCGGCGGCCCGGGCCGCTTCCGGTACCTGCTCTACAAGGACGTCAACCGGCAGATGAAACTGCGCTGACCCACGGGCCGGCGCCCTCCCGACCGGACCCCGCACCGCCTCCTCGCCGTGGTGGTGCGGGGTCCTTCCACGTGCGGCACCGCCCGCACGATGTCCCAGTATTCCGCATTATGAAATTTAATTTTCAGCAGTACGTTGACCTGGATCACATCCCGTCGTAGTCTTTTCGTACAAAGAAAACAAAATTCCGCAATACGAAAGACGCCTGCAGCGCGTCGCTCCCGGCCAGGAGGAAACGATGTCGTACACCGTGAACTGCTCCATCCTGCTCACCGACCTGCCCCTGCTCGAGCGCCCTGCGGCGGCCCGGGCGGCCGGCTTCGACGCCGTCGAGTTCTGGTGGCCCTTCGCGACCTCGGCCCCCGCGGACCGCGACGTGGACGCCTTCGTGGCGGCGGTCCAGGACGCGGGCGTGCAGCTGAGCGGGCTGAACTTCGACGCCGGCGACATGCCCGGCGGGGACCGCGGCCTCGTGTCCTGGATCGGCCGCGAGGCGGAGTTCGCGGAGAACGTGGCCGTGGTCGCCGCCATCGGCGAGCGCACCGGCTGCACGGCCTTCAACGCCCTCTACGGCAACCGGCAGCCCGAGCACACCCCCGAGGCCCAGGACGCGCTGGCCGTGCAGAACCTCGTGGCCGCCGCGCAGGGCGTCGCGCGCATCGGCGGCACGGTGCTGCTGGAGCCGGTCTCCGGCGCGCCCGCCTATCCGCTGAAGACCGCCCAGGACGCCCTGGACACCATCGCGGAGGTCCGGCGGGCCGGTGCGGACAACATCGGGCTGCTCGCCGACTTCTACCACCTGGCCGTCAACGGCGACGACGTCGCCGCGGTGATCGAGCAGCACGCGGCGGACTTCGCGCACCTCCAGATCGCCGACGCGCCGGGCCGCCACGAGCCCGGCACCGGCGAGCTCCCGCTGCAGCAGTGGATCGACCGCAGCCGGGCGCTCGGCTACACCGGCCGCGTGGGCCTGGAGTACAAGGCCTCCCAGGAGGACCCCTTCGCGTGGCTCTCCTCCCGGTCCGCGACCCGCACCGGCGCCTGAGCCCCGTCCTCTCCGACACCACCAGCACCTCGAGGAGCACACCATGACCAGCACCGCGAACACCCCCGCCGCCGGCGGCACCGCCCCCGCCGCCATCCGCAGCGTCACCGTGATCGGCCTCGGCATCATGGGCCTGCCCATGGCCCGCAACCTCGTCTCCGCGGGCTTCGACGTCGTCGGCTTCAACCGCTCCCCGGACAAGGTCGACCAGCTCGTCGAGGCCGGCGGCCGGGGCGCCGCCGGCGTGGCCGAGGCCGTGCGGGAGGCCGACGTCGTGATCACCATGGTCCCGGACTCCCCCGACGTGGAGGAGGTCGTCACCGGCGAGGACGGCGTCCTCGCCCACGCGAAGCAGGGCGCGATCTGGATCGACGCGAGCTCCATCCGCCCGGACGTGGCCGCCCGGCTCTCGGAGGAGGCCGCCCGCGCGGGCCTGCGCCCGCTGGACGCCCCCGTCTCCGGCGGCGAGCAGGGCGCGATCGACGCCGCGCTGTCGATCATGGTCGGGGGCGAGGCCGCGGACTTCGAGGCCGCCCGGCCGGTCCTCGAGGCCGTCGGGAAGACCGTCGTCCACGTGGGTCCCGCCGGCTCCGGGCAGACCGTCAAGGCCGCCAACCAGCTCATCGTGGCCGGCAACATCCAGCTGCTCGCGGAGGCCGTCGTCTTCCTCGAGGCCTACGGGGTCGACACGGACGCCGCGCTGACGGTCCTCGGCGGCGGCCTGGCCGGCTCCAAGGTCCTGGACCAGAAGGGCCGGAAGATGCTGGAGCGCAACTTCGACCCCGGCTTCCGGCTCCAGCTGCACCACAAGGACATGGGCATCGTGACCGCCGCCGCCCGCGAGGCCGGGGTCACCGTCCCGCTGGGCGCGCTCGTCGCCCAGCTCGTGGCCGCCACGGTGGCCCGCGGCGACGGCGGCCTGGACCACTCCGGGCTGTTCAAGCTCACCGAGGAGCTCTCCGGCCGCTCCGGCCGCTGACCCACCCACCCCACCGCTTCCCGACCCGACCCCGGGTCCTGCTTCCAAGGAGTTCACCATGGCCAGAATGCGCACGGTCGACGCCGTCGTCGCCATCCTCGAGAAGGAGGGCGCCACCGAGGCCTTCGGGCTGCCCGGCGCCGCCATCAACCCGTTCTACTCGGCGATGCGCGCCCACGGGGGCATCCGCCACACCCTCGCCCGGCACGTCGAGGGGGCCTCGCACATGGCCGACGGCTACACCCGGGCGGCCCCGGGCAACATCGGGATCTGCGTGGGCACCTCCGGCCCCGCCGGCACCGACATGGTCACCGGCCTCTACGCCGCCTGGGCGGACTCCGTGCCGATCCTGTGCATCACCGGCCAGGCCCCCGTGGCGAAGCTGCACAAGGAGGACTTCCAGGCCGTGGACATCGCCGCCATCGCGGCGCCGGTGACCAAGATGGCGATGACCGTGCTGGAGCCCGGCCAGGTCCCCGGGGCGTTCCAGAAGGCCTTCCACCTCATGCGCTCCGGCCGCCCCGGACCGGTCCTGCTGGACCTGCCGCTGGACGTCCAGCTGGCCGAGATCGAGTTCGACATCGAGGCCTACGAGCCGATGCGCCCCGAGCGCCCGGCGGCCACCCGGATCCAGGCCGAGAAGGCCCTGGACCTGATGTTCGCCGCGCAGCGCCCGCTGATCGTGGCCGGCGGCGGGATCATCAACGCCGACGCCTCGGAGCGGCTGGTCCAGCTGGCCGAGCTGCTCGACGTCCCCGTGATCCCCACGCTGATGGGCTGGGGCGCCATCCCCGACGACCACCCGCTGATGGCGGGCATGGTCGGCCTGCAGACCTCCCACCGCTACGGCAACGCGACGTTCCTGGAGTCGGACTTCGTGCTGGGCATCGGCAACCGGTGGGCCAACCGGCACACCGGCAGCCTGGACGTCTACACCGCCGGCCGCACGTTCGTGCACGTCGACATCGAGCCGACCCAGATCGGGCGCGTCTTCGCCCCGGACCTGGGCATCGTCTCCGACGCGGGCGCCGCCCTGGACGTCCTGCTCGAGGTCGCCCGCGAGCGCAAGGACCGCGGGCTGGTGCCGGACCGGGGCCGGTGGGTGCTGGACTGCGCCCGGCGCAAGGGCTCCCTGCACCGCAAGACGCACTTCACGCAGGTGCCGATCAAGCCGCAACGCGTGTACGAGGAGATGAACTCCGCCTTCGGCAAGGACGTCACCTACGTCTCCACGATCGGGCTCTCCCAGATCGCCGGCGGGCAGCTGCTGCACGTGTACGGCCCGCGCCGGTGGATCAACGCCGGCCAGGCCGGGCCCCTGGGCTGGACCGCCCCCGCGGCCCTCGGCGTGGTGCGCGCCCAGCCGGAGCGGACCGTGGTGGCCCTCTCGGGGGACTACGACTTCCAGTTCATGATCGAAGAGCTGGCCGTCGGCGCCCAGTTCAACCTGCCCTATCTGCACGTGGTCGTGAACAACTCCTACCTGGGCCTGATCCGCCAGTCCCAGCGCGGGTTCGAGATGGAGCAGAACGTGTCGCTGGCGTTCGAGAACGTCAATTCCCCGGAGACGGAGGGTTACGGTGTGGATCACGTGAAGGTGGCCGAGGGCCTCGGCTGCAAGGCCGTGCGGGTGACCGACCCGGAGAGGCTGCAGGAGTCCTTCGCCGAGGCCCACGAGCTGATGCAGCAGTTCCGGGTCCCGGTGGTCGTGGAGGTCATCCTGGAGAAGGTCACCAACATCTCCATGGGCACGGAGATCGACAATGTGGTGGAGTTCGAGCAGCTGGCCGAGCGCGGCGAGGACGCCCCCACCGCGATCGCCCTGCTCGACTGACCCGCCGGCACCGCGCCGGCACCGACCAGACAGGAGGACGGACGTGCGCATCGTCGTCGCCCCGGACAAGTTCAAGGGCTCTCTCGAGGCCCCCGACGTGGCCGCGGCCCTGGAGGAGGGGATCCACTCGGTGGACCCCACCGCAGAGGTGGTCCGCCTGCCCGTGGCCGACGGCGGGGAGGGCACCCTCGAGGCCGCCCTCGGCGCCGGGTTCGTCCCCTCGCCCGTCACCGTCACCGGCCCTGTCGGGGAGCCCGTCGAGGCGGAGTTCGCCCTGCGGGACCGCACCGCGGTGGTCGAGATGGCCCTCGCCTCGGGGCTCGCCGCCCTGCCCGTGGACGAAACCGGGCAGCCCGTCCTCGACGCCGGCGGCGCGACGAGCCGCGGCACCGGCGAACTGGTCCGCGCCGCCCTCGACGCCGGGGCCGAGCGCGTGGTCCTCGGCGTCGGGGGCAGCGCCTGCACCGACGGCGGGGCCGGGCTGCTGCAGGCCCTGGGCGCCCGTCTGCTGGACGCCGTGGGCGAGGAGCTGGGCCGGGGCGGGACCGCCCTGGCCGGCCTGTCCCGCGTGGACCTCACCGACCTCGACCCGCGCCTGGCGGGCACCGAGTTCGTCCTGGCCGCCGACGTCGACCACCCGCTGCTGGGCGAGCGCGGCGCCGCCGCGGTCTTCGGCCCGCAGAAGGGCGCGGACCCGGATCAGGTGCGGGCGCTCGACGCCGCCCTGACGGTCCTCCGGGACCGGCTCGCCGACGCCCTCGGGGACGGCGCGGCACGCGCCGCCGAGGCGCCCGGGCCGGTGCCGCCGGCGGCGTGGGCTTCGCGGCCCTCGCCGTGCTCGGCGCCCGGCGCCGCCCCGGCGTCGCGGTGGTGCTCGAGTTCGTCGGCCTCGCGGACCGGCTCGCCGGCGCGGACCTCGTGGTCACCGGCGAGGGCAGCCTGGACGAGCAGTCCCTCGGCGGCAAGACGCCGCTGGGCGTGCTGGAGACCGCACGGTCCGCGGGCGTGCCCGCGGTCGCGGTCTGCGGGCGGACCACCCTGGAGCCGCGCGTGCTGCACGAGGCCGGCTTCCGGCGGACCTATGCTCTGACCGATTTCGAGCCGGACCCCCGCACGTGCATGCGGGAGGCGAGGCGGCTGCTCGAACAGGTGGGCGCCCGCCTGGCCCACGACCTTCCCGAGCTGCTCGCCGGGACCCAGCCCGACCTCACCGATCCGGCGGCCGGTGCGGACGCCGACGACCCGAAGGAACCTCGATGACCGAGAAGACGCCGCCCCGGCAGCCGCCCGTCGAGGGCGGGGACGACGCCGCAGATCCCACGGGGCGCCCGCAGCGGCTGCCCGAGGACCCCGCGGCGATCGCCCAGGAGGACTCCGCGCGTGCGGCCACCAAGCCCGCCGCCGCGCAGCACGCCTTCGAGGCCGAACAGGCCCACAAGCTCGAGGTCAGCGAGAACGTCAACGACCCCGAGCGCATCCGCCGTCTGATCGCCGACCACCGCCGCGAGCACGGGCTGCCCGACGACACCGGCGACGCCCCGCGCACGGGAGCGGACGAGCAGGGAACCAACGCCCGCGACCACCGGGAGTTCGACCTCGTGGTGCGCGGGAGGAACGTCTCGTGCGGGGACCACTTCGCCCCCCGGGAGGTCGGCGTGCGCGGCGGCCGGATCGTGGCCGTCGAGCCCCTCGGCGCCGGTCTGCGCGGCCGCGAGGTCCTGGAGCTGGCCGACGACGAGAGGCTGCTGCCGGGACTGGTGGACACCCACGTCCACATCAACGAGCCCGGCCGCACCGAGTGGGAGGGCTTCGCCTCCGCGACCCGGGCCGCCGCGGCCGGCGGGGTGACCACGGTCCTGGACATGCCGCTCAACTCGATCCCCGCCACGGTGAACGTGCCGGCGCTGGAGTACAAGCGGCTCTTCGCCCAGGACAACGTCTTCGTGGACGTCGGCTTCTGGGGCGGGGCGATCCCCGGCAACACCCCGGACCTGCGCGAGCTGCACGACGACGGCGTCTTCGGCTTCAAGTGCTTCCTGCTGCACTCCGGGGTGGACGAGTTCCCGCACCTCGAGGCCGACGAGATGGAGGAGGACCTCGCCGAGATCAAGACCTTCGACTCCCTGATGATCGTGCACGCCGAGGACTCCCGCGCCATCGACCGCGCCCCCCACCCCGAGGGCGACGTCTACGAGAACTTCCTGAGGTCCCGTCCCCGCGGCGCCGAGAACCTGGCGATCGCCGAGGTCATCGAGCGCACCCGGTGGACCGGGGCGCGCTCGCACATCCTGCACCTGTCCTCCTCGGACGCGCTGCCCATGCTGGCCACCGCCAAGCGGGACGGCCTGGACATCACGGTGGAGACCTGCCCGCACTACCTGACCCTGCTGGCCGAGGAGGTGCCCAACGGCGCCACCGCGTTCAAGTGCTGCCCGCCCGTGCGGGAGGTCGGCAACCGCGAGCTGCTGTGGGAGGGGCTGGTCGACGGGACCATCGACTTCATCGTCTCCGACCACTCCCCCTCGACCCTGGACCTCAAGGACCTGGACAACGGCGACTTCGGCGTGGCCTGGGGCGGGGTCTCCTCCCTGCAGCTGGGGCTGTCCCTGATCTGGACCGAGGCACGCCGTCGCGGGATCGACCTGGGACGCGTGGTGGAGTGGATGTCCACGAGGCCCGCCCAGCGGGCCGGCCTGCGGTCCAAGGGGAAGCTGGCTCTCGGCTACGACGCGGACCTGGTGGTCTTCGCCCCCGACGACGCGTTCGTGGTCGACGCCGGACGGCTGCACCACAGGAACCCGATCACCCCGTACCAGGGCAAGGCGCTGTCCGGGAAGGTGCGCCGAACCTATCTGCGCGGGGTGCCCGTGGACTTCGAGACGCCGCGCGGCCGGCTCATCCGGCGCGGGGAGAGCTGACCCGGTGCGCACGCCGCGGTGACGCGGCCCGGAGCCGGACGGTGCCCGCCGGGGCCGGCCCTCGTCCGGTACCACCCCCTCGCGCGGGAGCCGGCACCGCCGAGGGACCCCGGCCCGTCAGGGGTCGAGCAGGATCGCGGCGACCGGACAGGCCAGGGCGGCCTCGCGGACGGCGCTGTGCAGCGCCTCGGGCGGTTCGGCGTCGAGCAGGAGGACCACGCCGTCGTCCTCCTGCTGGTCGAAGACCGCCGGCGCCAGGGCGGAGCACTGCCCGGAGCCGGCGCACCTGGTCCGGTCCACGCTGACCCGCATGTCCGCCTCCTCGTCCGGCCGGACCCGGACGTCCCCGTCCCGTGGATCGTCCGGTGCCGCCTGATGCCCTTTGGTGCCCTCTGGTGCCGAACGTACCAGCGGCCCCCGGGCCGCCGCTCCCCCGGACTCCCGTCGCCCCTGGTCATGACGCATATGGACGGGTTTCCGGCAGCTCTGTAGCGTGGAACACCACGGAAGACGTCACGTGGTACGGCCACCAGGACGGGGTGCACCATGACCTCCACCGAACCCGTCGCCCTGCCGCTCACCCGGCAGTGCCCCTACGCCCCACCGCCCGAGCACCTGCGACTGCGCGACGAGCAACCCGTCGCCCGGGTCAGGCTGCCCTCCGGGATGACCGTGTGGGCGCTGACCCGCCACGAGGACATCCGGGCCATGCTGACCGATCCGCGGTTCAGCTCCGACCGCGACCGCCCCGGGTTCCCGGCGTTCACGCACGACCCGATCCCGGTCTCCCTGAGCCTGCTCGGCATGGACCCGCCCGAGCACGGCCCCGCCCGCCGGGCCGTCATGGGAGAGTTCACGCTCAAGCGGATCACCGCCCTGCGCCCGCGCATCCAGCAGATCGTGGACGAACGCGTCGATGCCCTGCTGGCCGGGCCCCGCCCGGTGGACCTGGTGCCGGCGCTGTCCCTGCCGGTGCCCTCGCTGGTGACCTGCGAACTGCTCGGCGTGCCCTACGCCGAGCACGACTTCTTCCAGAGCCGCTCGGCCACGCTGCTCTCCCGCGGCGTCTCCGTGCAGCAGATCCAGCAGGCACTGGGCGAACTGCTGTCCTACCTCGACCGGCTGATCGCCGCGAAGGAGCAGGAGCCCACCGACGATCTGCTGGGCCGCCAGGTCCGCAGGCAGCAGGAGCAGGGCCCGGTCGACCACGAGGCGCTGGTCAGCCTGGCCTTCCTGCTGCTGGTGGCCGGCCACGAGACCACCGCGAACATGATCTCCCTGGGCGTCCTGGCGCTGCTCGACCACCCCGAGGACCTGGCCGTGATCCGCCGGGATCCCAGCAGGACCCCGGACGCCGTGGAGGAGCTGCTGCGCTGGTTCACGATCGCCGAGCTGGGCACCTCGCGCGTGGCCCTGGAGGACGTGGAGATCGGCGGGGTGCTCGTCCGCGCCGGGGACGGCGTTCTCGGCCTGTCCAACACCGCCGACCGCGATCCGGAGGTGTTCACCGACCCGGGCTCCTTCGACATCGACCGCGGCGGACGCCACCACCTCGCCTTCGGCTACGGCCCGCACCAGTGCCTGGGCCAGCACCTCGCCCGCCTGGAGCTGCAGATCGTCCTCGACACCCTGTTCCGGCGCATCCCCCACCTCCGGTGCACCGTGCCCGTCGACGAGCTGCCCTTCAAGAACGACGCCGACATCTACGGCCTGCACGAGCTCCCCGTCACCTGGTGATGTCCACCGGCGGGGCCACACCCACGCCCGCCTATTGACATTCGATAGATACCGAGCGAGACTCGATGCATGATTCGTGAACACCGGGCGGTCGCCGCCCTCCGCGTCTTCCTCGCGCTGCTCTTCGGGATCCTGGTGCTGTTCCAGGTCATGTCCCTGCCCGGGCAGTTCGCGCACATGGCCCAGGAGAACCCCGAGATGGCCTACCTGAGGTGGCCGGCGACCGCCGTGACGGTGTTCTGGGTGCTGTGCGCGCAGGTGGTGATCGTGTGCACCTGGAAGCTGCTCACCCTGGTCAAGAAGGACCGCATCTTCAGCCCGGCGTCCCTGGTGTGGGTGGACGCGATCGTGTGGGCCGTGGCCGCGGCGTGGGCGGTGCTGCTGGGCGTGTTCCTGTTCGTCGGCTTCAACGCCGGCGACCCCGGGCTGCCGCTGCTGCTGTTCCTGATGCTGACCGGGGTCACCGTGCTGGGGCTGCTCATGGTGGTGATGCGGGCGCTGCTGCGCCAGGCCACGGCCCTGCGCACCGACATGGAAGCGGTGATCTGATGCCGATCGTCGTGCGCCTCGACGTCGAGCTGGCCAAGCGCAAGATGAGCGTCGGCGAGTTCGCCGAACGGGTCGGGCTCACCCCCGCCAATGTCGCCGTGCTGAAGAACGGCCGGGCCAAGGCGGTGCGCTTCGCGACCCTGGACGCCATGTGCCGGGTGCTCGAGTGCCAGCCCGGGGATCTGCTCGAGTGGGTCGAGGACTGACCTGCCCCGCCGCCCCACTCCCGTGAACGGAAGCCTGTGAGAGGAAACCCGTGAAACACGTCCTCCCCGTCCTGCTCGTCGTCCTCGGCCTGGCGATCGGTGCCGCCGGCATCGTCCACGGAGAGGCCGACGACTCCCCCGGCCTCCAGGGGCTGGGCGTCCTGCTGGTCCTCGCCGCCGTGCTGTACGGCGTGCGCACCGTCCGGCGCAGCCGCTGACCGCCGGCGCCGCGGCCCCACAGCGCACAGGGCGAACGGTGGAGAATGGCACGGTGAGCACGGTGGAGCGCACGAAGATCTTCGAGGCGGAGCGGCCGCGTCTGCTGCGCCTCGCGGCCGGCGTCCTGGCCGATCACGCCGAGGCCGAGGACGTGGTGCAGCAGGCCTGGCTCCGGCTGCACCGGACGGAGGCCGAGATCGAGAACCCGCCCGCCTGGCTGACCACGGTGACCACCCGTCTGTGCCTGGACCGGCTGAAGGCGCGGACCCCGGTCCCCGCCCCCGAGATCGGGCCGCCGGACACCGCCCCGGACCCGGCCGACGAGGTCGTGCTCGCCGATGCCGTCGGCGTCGCCCTCCAGCTGGTGCTCGACCGGCTCTCGCCGCAGCAGCGGGTCGCGTTCGTCCTGCACGAGAGCTTCGGGGTCGAGTTCTCCACGATCGCCGCCGTCCTGGACACCACGCCGGCGGCCGCGCGCAAGCTGGCCTCCCGCGCCCGGGCCAAGGTCGGCCGGTCCGCCCCCGAGGGGCGGGCGGCCGACGGGGAGGTCGTCGACGCCTTCATGGCCGCTGCCCGGCAGGGCGACCTCCAGCGCCTGGTGCGCCTCCTGGCGCCGGGCGTCACCGTGACGGCCGACGACGCCGCGATCCTGGCCGGGACCCCCCAGCGGATCGACGGCCGGGAGGAGGTGGCGGCGTTCTTCGACGGCAGCGCCCACGCCGCGCTTCCGGTGTTCGTCGGCAGCCGCCCCGCTGCGGCGTGGTTCCACCGCGGCCGGGCCCGGGTCCTCTTCGACATCACCGTCGTCGACGGCCTCGTCGCCCACATCACCTTCCGTGCCGCACCCGAGGTGCTGGCGCAGGTGGTCCGGCGCGACGGGCAGCGCCCACGGGCCTGATCCCGGCGCCGGTCACATCCCCCGCGCGCCGATCGTCGGACAGTCGAACACCAGCACACGAACCGGACCACCGGATCAGAGAGAGGGAACCGACGATGAAGACCATGACCTGCCGCCAGCTGGGAGGGCCCTGCGACCTCGCGCACCGCGGCGAGACGGCCGACGACGTCATCACCGCCCAGGACCGCCACCTCAAGGATGCGGTGCGGGGCGGGGACGCCGACCACCAGGAGGCGCGCGACGCCATGAAGGGCCGCTGGCGGCACCCGAAGCAGTCGCTGGGCTGGTACCGCGACATGAAGCAGGCCTTCGCCGACCTCCCCGAGGACTGATCGAGGCGGACGGCCTCAGGAGGGGTGCACCGTCCGCGCGAGGCGCTCCATGATGGCGTGAAGCCGCTGCGCGTCGTCGCCCTCCAGGGCGTCGAAGAACAGTTCCTCGACGTCGCGGGCGTGGGCGGGCCGGAGGCGGCGGAAGGCGGCCAGCCCCTCGCCGGTGAGCTCGGCCTCCAGCCCGCGCCTGTCCTGCGGGCACGGCCGGCGCCGGACCCACCCGCGCTTCTCCAGCACTCCGATCTGGTAGCTGAGCCGGCTCGGGGAGAAGACCATCCGCTGGGCGAGCTCTCCCATCCGGAGGCGGTGGTGGGCCGCGTTGCGCAGCAGCAGGAGCACCTGGTAGTCCATCAGCGAGCAGCCGTGCTCCTTCAGCCGGGTCTCCAGCTCGATGGTCAGCCGGGCGGAGGTCTCGAAGAACAGCTGCCACACGTCCCACGGGTGCTCGCCCGTGCCCCGGCCGCTCACTGCCGGGCCGCTCACTGCCGGGCCGCTCACTGCCGGGCCGCTCACTGCCCGGTCCGGGCGAGCAGGTCGGCGAAGTCCGGGACGTCGGCGAACCCGTCGCCCCCCGGCCGGCCCGACGCCCCGGCCGGCGCCTCCCCGGCGGCCGGAACTTCCGGGGCGCGGCCGGGTGCGAGCTGTGACGCCAGGTGCGCGCCGGCGCGCCGGATGCGCGCCTGGAGCTCCTCCCCGGCCCAGTCCTCGGTGGCCGCGTAGACCCCCAGGGGCAGTACGAACGCCTTGAGGTGGGCGAAGAGGGGGCGCAGGGCGGTGTCGAGCATCAACGAGTGCCGTGCGGTGCCCCCGGTGGCGGCCACGAGCACCGGCAGGTCCTCCAGCGCGTCCTCCTCGACGAGGTCGAAGAAGGACTTGAACAGCCCGGCGTAGGAGGCCTTGAAGGTCGGGGTCGCCGCGATCAGGGCGTCCGCGCCGGAGACCGCCTCGAGCGCCTCCTGCAAGGCCGGGGCGGGGAAGCCGGTCAGCAGGTGGTCGGTGATGGCGTGGGCCAGCGGGCGCAGGTCCACGCGGGTGATCCGTACCGGGGCCGGACCCAGGGCGTCGCGGGTCGCCTCGGTGAGCCGGTCGGCCAGCAGCCGGGTCGAGGAGGCGTCGGACATCCCGGCCGACACCACGACCAGACGGACCGGGCGGGCAGCCCCGGGGGCCGAGGCCGTCCGGGAGGGCGTGTGCGTGCTCATCGGCGGGCCTCCTGCTCGGTGCGGCTTTCCTGCCCGGTGCGGCTTCCCTGGCCTGCGCGGCTCTCCTGCTCGGCACGGGCCCGCCCGGCGGGCGAGTCCGCGGCACCCCCGGGCACCGGGTCCTGGCCGGCGCGGTGGCGGGCCACCAGCGAGGCGTGGGTCGGCGCCTCCGGCACGTGGGCGGGCTTGAGCGCGGCGAACTCCCGGCGCAGCACCGGCACGACCTCCTCGCCCAGCAGGTCGATCTGCTCCAGGACGGTCTTCAGGGGCAGGCCCGCGTGGTCGATGAGGAACAGCTGGCGCTGGTAGTCGCCGGCGTAGTCCCGGAAGGCGAGGGTCTTCTCGACCACCTGCTCCGGGGTGCCGACGGTCAGCGGGGTCTGGGCCGTGAAGTCCTCCAGGGAGGGGCCGTGGCCGTAGACCGGGGCGTTGTCGAAGTAGGGCCGGAACTCCCGCACCGCGTCCTGGGAGTTCCGCCGCATGAACACCTGCCCGCCCAGCCCCACGATCGCCTGGTCGTAGGACCCGTGGCCGTAGTGCTCGTAGCGCTGCCGGTAGAAGTCGACCATCCGCCGGGTGTGCTCGGCGGGCCAGAAGATGTTGTTGTGGAAGAACCCGTCACCGTAGTAGGCGGCCTGCTCCGGGATCTCGGGCGAGCGGATCGACCCGTGCCACACGAAGGGAGCCACGTCGTCGAGCGGGCGCGGGGTCGAGGTGAAGCCCTGCAGAGCTGAGCGGAACTTCCCCTGCCAGTCGACCACGTCCTCCCGCCACAGCCGGTGGAGCAGGTTGTAGTTCTCGACCGCCAGGGGGATGCCCTGGCGGATGTCCTTGCCGAACCACGGGTAGACCGGGCCCGTGTTGCCGCGGCCCATCGTCAGGTCCACCCGCCCGTCGGTCAGGTGCTGCAGGTAGGCGTAGTCCTCGGCGATGCGCACCGGGTCGGTCGTGGTGATGAGCGTCGTGGCCGTGGACAGCAGCAGCCGTTCGGTCTGCGCCGCGACGGCGGCGAGCAGGATGGGCGGGTTGGCCGGGGCCACGAACGGCGGATTGTGGTGCTGACCCGTGGCGAAGACGTCCAGCCCCACCTCCTCGGCCTTCTTCGCGATCTCGACCGTGGCCTTGATCCGCTCGTGCTCGGTGGGGACGCGCCCCGTGGTGGGGTCCTCGGTGACGTCCCCGATGGTGAAGATGCCGAACTGCATGCCGTCCTCCTGGTCTCCCGCGGCACCCGTGTCGGCGAGCACCGCAAGTTCTACAAATTTGAACCATCCCGTACAAGCCGTGCCCGCGCGAGGTTATTCCCGGCCCGGGTCCCCGGCGGAGGCCGCGCGGGGAACCCGTCCACCGAGGTCGGCATCCGCCGGGGTGAGCGCGGCCGGCGGCAGCCACCGGGGCGGCGCCTTCCGCTCGGGTCGTCGAGCACATGGCCCCCCGAGGACCTGCGAGCTCCACCGTGCACGGCGCCGTCACCGCGGCCACCTGCTTGTCGGGCGGCGCGCAGCGGTGTTAAGGTCGCCGGGACTGCACGAGCGGTCTCCTGGATCAGCAGACAGGACCTCACTGAGCTGGCGGCGCCGTGTGCCGCCCTCGGAAGGACCCGGGGCCACGGCGCCGGCGACGAGATCCTGCGACCGATCGGAGCACCCCGTGCACACCCACACCACCGACCCCGGCTCCCACCTGCTGTGGCTGCGCGATCCCCTGGCCCTGTACACCGGCGAGGACGCCGGCGAGGACACCACCGAGCGGACGGCCGGCGGCGTGGTGGTGGACACCGCCTCCGGCACCGTGGTGGAGCTGGTCCCCGCGGGCGGCGTCCCGGCCGCGCCGTGCGCGGTCCTCGACGCCCGGGAGCACGTGGTGGTGCCCGGGCTGATCAACACGCACCACCACTTCTACCAGACCCTCACCCGGGCCTGGGCGCCCGTGGTCAGCGTGCCCCTGTTCCCGTGGCTGCGGGACCTCTATCCGGTCTGGGCCCGCCTGCGCCCCCGCGACCTGCAGCTGGCCACCACGGTGGCGATGGCGGAGCTGCTGCTCTCGGGCTGCACCACGGCCGCCGACCACCACTACCTGTTCCCCGGCGGCATGGAGGACTCGATCGACGTGCAGGTGGAGGCCGCGCGCAGCCTCGGCATGCGGGCTGTGCTCTCCCGCGGGTCCATGAGCCTGGGTGAGCGCGACGGCGGACTGCCCCCGCAGCACACGGTGCAGGAGGCGGAGGTCATCCTCGCCGACAGCGCCCGGCTCGTGGAGACCCACCACGAGCGCGGCGACGGCGCGCGGACCCAGATCGCCCTGGCCCCGTGCTCCCCCTTCTCGGTCACGCGGGAGATCATGCGGGACACCGCCGTGCTGGCCGGCGAGCTCGACGTGCGGCTGCACACCCACCTGGCCGAGACCATCGACGAGGAGGACTTCTGCCGGGAGCGCTTCGGGCTGCGGACGGTGGACTACCTCGAGTCCACGGGGTGGCTCACCGACCGGACCTGGCTGGCCCACGGCATCCACTTCGACGACGCCGAGCTGGCCCGTCTGGGCGCGGCCGGGGTGGGCGTGGCCCACTGCCCCACGTCCAACATGCGCCTGGCCTCCGGGATCTGCCGGGCCGTGGAGCTCGAGTACGCAGGCTCCCCCGTGGGTCTCGGCGTGGACGGGTCGGCCTCCAACGACGCCTCCAACCTGGTGCTGGAGGCCCGTCAGGCCCTGTACGTGCAGCGGCTGCGCTACGGGGCCGAGGCCGTGACCCCGCAGCGTGCGCTCGGCTGGGCCACGGCCGGCTCCGCGCGCCTGCTCGGCCGCCCGGACCTCGGCGCGCTCCGCCCGGGCGCCCAGGCGGACCTCGCGATGTTCCGCCTCGACGGGCTGCGCTTCTCCGGGGCGCACGACCCGCTCTCCGCGCTGCTGCTGTGCGGCGCGGAGCGGGCGGACCGGGTCATGGTGGCCGGGCGCTGGCTCGTGGAGGACGGGGCGATCACCGGACTGGACGTGGAGGCGCTCACGGCCGAGCACACCGCGGCGGCCCACCGCCTGGTGAACGCCTGAGGCACCCCGGCTGTGCCCCGCCCCGCCCGGCGGCTCGCCGGGCGGGGCGGGGACACCCCGGGGTCGAGGCCTCGGCAGGCCGGGGCGGACCGGCGTGCTCAGGACCTGGCGTCCTTCGCCTCGAGGACCATCCGGATCTGCCCCGTGTGGGTGATCTCCCCCTCGTCGATCATTCTCCGGACGTCGTCGAAGTGACGCTCCGCCACGACCGCCACCTCGGCCCCGTCGCTGCCCACCACGGCGCCGTTCTGGATCCGGTCGCCCTCCCGCAGGTGCGCCAGGGTGTCCGCCCGGATGACCCGGACCGGGGCCGCCGCCACGGCGGACTGGTGCTCGGAGTTGCCGGCGGCCAGTTCGTTGAACAGGAGGTTGAGCGCGATGGCCACGACCGCCGCGGCGCTGATCCCCGAGCCGAGGACGGTCTGGGCCCAGGAGGGGAAGCCGGCGTAGAACTGGGGCGCGGCCACCGGGATGAGACCGAAGGCGAAGGCGACCGCCACGATGACGAGGTTCATGGAGTGGTTGAAGTCCACCTTCGCCAGCGTGCGGACCCCGGACGAGGCCACCGTGCCGAAGAGCACGATCGACGCCCCGCCCAGCACCGGCGTGGGGATGGCCGCGACGACCTCCCCGACGACGGGGAACATGCCCAGCCCGACCATGATGATCCCCGCCGCCGTGACCACGAAGCGGCTGCGGATGCCCGTCACCGCCACGAGACCGACGTTGGCCGCGAAGGCCGTCTGGGTGAACGAGTTGAGCAGCGGCGCTCCCGCGGAGGACAGCATGTCCGCCCGCAGGCCGTTGGCCACGCGCCGGGAGTCCACCTTGGCCCCGGTGATCTCGCCCACGGCCAGGATGTCCGCCGTGGTCTCGGTCATCGTCACCAGCACCACGATCAGCATCGAGATGATCGAGGCGACCTCGAAGCTCGGGGGGCCGAAGGCCAGCGGCGTCGGGAAGGTCACGATGCCGCCCTCCCCCACGCCGGAGAAGTCCACCATCCCCATCGCGGTGGCGATCGCCGTGCCCAGCACGAAGGAGAGCAGGATGGACAGGCGCGAGATCATCCCCACGCCCACCTTGGAGAGCACCAGCACGATGAGCAGGGTGATGCCGGCCAGCGCCAGGCTGCGGGGATCGGCGGCTCCACCCTCCCCGCTGCCGGCGGCCCAGGAGATCGCCACCGGGAGCAGGGAGATGCCGATGACCGTGATGACCGTGCCCGTGACCACCGGCGGGAACAGCCGCAGGACGCGGGAGAAG
Organism: Kocuria sp. CNJ-770; assembly: GCF_001942375.1. Taxonomy (NCBI): domain Bacteria; kingdom Bacillati; phylum Actinomycetota; class Actinomycetes; order Micrococcales; family Micrococcaceae; genus Kocuria; species Kocuria sp. CNJ-770. The sequence continues at coordinate 93,839 of NZ_MKJW01000100.1, read as the reverse complement.
GCACCGGCGAGCAGGAACCCCACCACCGAGGAGACGAGGACGGCCCCGAAAATGGTGGACAGGTCGCCGCCCCCGGCGAGGATCGCCAGCATGGGGGCCACCCCGGCGAAGGAGACCCCCTGGACCAGCGGCAGCCGGGAGCCGAGGTAGGGGGCCCCGAAGCTCTGCAGGATCGTGGCGATCCCGCCCATGAGCAGGCAGGAGCTGATGAGCAGGGCGATCTCCTCGCCGGAGACGCCGGCGGCCTGCCCGATGATGAGGGGCACGGCGACGATGGCCCCGTACATGGTGAGGACGTGCTGGAAGCCGTAGGCCGTGGTGCGCCCCAGCGGGAGCCTCTCGTCCTCGGGGCCGGGTGCAGGTGCCGGTCGCGCCGAGCGGTCGCGGCGGATCCGGTGGTCGTTGTCCTGGTGGCCAGATGCGGTCGATGACATGGCAGGAGCCTCCTTCAGCGCGCAGGCGTCGGCACTGCTGCGCAAGGTCCGGCGATCCTCTGTTTTTCCCGGGCCGTCCGGTGCGGGCGGATCCCCCGTGAAGTGTCCAGATCTGATGGTCCCGGTGGGAGCCGACCGGGGCGGCGGGGTGCTCGGCTCAGTACGCGGTGCGCAGGGCGTTGCCGGCCCAGGCCTCGAACGGTTCCGTGCGCGTGGCGAGGGCGACGTGGCGGACGGGGAGGGCCCGGTCCCGCTCCTGCGCGCTCTGGGCGAAGAACTCGTGGAACTGCGCGTCGTCGAAGCCGCCGGCCGCCGCGTCGTGGCGGTCGGCGGCGAAGTACACCGCGTCCAGCCGGGCCCACAGGGACGCCGACAGGCACAGCGGGCAGGGCTCGCAGCTGCTGTAGAGCACGGCGCCGCTGAGGTCGAAGGTGCCCAGCTCGCGGCAGGCGCTGCGGATGGCCATGACCTCCGCGTGCGCCGTGGGGTCGTGCTCCGCGGTCACGCGGTTGACGGCGGGGAACTCCCGCCCGTCGGCGGTCACGACGACGGCGCCGAACGGCCCGCCGTCGCCGGCGGCGCTCTCCGCCGCGAGATCGACGGCCCGCTCCAGGTGGGTGCGGGTGCGCGGAGTGGTTTCGTGGATGGTCGACATGATGCTCAGGTCCTCACGGATCGTGGATGGACCCGGGGAACGGCTTGTCCGTCGGCGGGCCCACCCGGCTGTCAGATCATGCCCGGTAGATAGCCCCGTGCAACCGGGACCCGCCATTGGCTGAGGCCAACGTAGAGCAGCTCGACGTGATCTACAACACATCGTGGAAGAATTCTTCCGCGATCACCCATGACTCCGTGCGGCGGCGAACCTGTTGCGGCCGCACGGCGGCGTGATTAGGGTGTGAGACAGCCCACGGCGGGTCCTCAACGGACTATCTACCGGGCGAGCAACCACGAATCGCACTGGCCCGCCGCCAGAGAGCTCCCGGTACCCCAGGGGAACCACCTGACTCCACGTCGCGGCCAGTGGCCCGCATCGAGGAGTTCATCGCCATGATCGACACCGTGCCGCCGCCCGGTCACCACGGCCACGTCCGGAGGTGGCCGGCAGACCGGCGCCCGGCGTGGACGGGCACCGGCCCGGCGGGCATCGACGCCCCCCACCGGCAGCCTGGTCTCGGGCCTGCGGACCCGCGCCCCGTGAGGAGCACCGCGCCTCCACCGAGGAATGCCCGACGGGCCGCGTCGTCGAGCGGGTCGCCCGTCGTCGTGGTGGCACCCGTCATCTCGGTGGCACTCGTCGCGCCCACGCGGACAGAGGCCGCCGGCGCCCGGTCCGCCACCGAGTCCGCCGTCGCCGAGCCCGCCGTCGCCCGGTCCGCCATCACCGGGCCGCCCGGGACGCCGGACGCCCGGCCGCCCATTCCGCCGGCGCAGGACCCGCAGCACCCGAGCGCCGAGGGGCGGTCGCCCCGTGCCCGTCGGCGAAATTCTTTCCGCGAAGCCATGGAGGACAAGGCATGAGTGAGATCCGAGTCACGGTCAACGGTCGGACCCGGGACGGTGCCGGGGTCGGCCCGCACACCCGGCTGCTGGACTGGCTGCGCGGCGAGGGACTGACCGGCGCCAAGGAGGGCTGCGCCGAGGGCGAGTGCGGGGCCTGCGCGGTGCTGGTCGCCCGGCCGGACGGCGAAGGGCGCAGCCGGTGGACCTCGGTCAACGCGTGCCTGCCCCCCGCCGCCGCCTTCGACGGCCAGGAGGTCGTCACCGCCGAAGGCCTCGGCGCGGCGGGCGGCACCGGCGCGCCGGCGGCCCTGCACCCCGTCCAGCAGGAGATGGCGTTCCGGGGAGGCTCCCAGTGCGGCTACTGCACCCCCGGCTTCGTCTGCTCCATGGCCGCCGAGTACTACCGCCCCGAGCGCGAGGCCCTGGGTGCGGACCACGGCGCGGCCCCCGAGGCGCAGACCGGCACCGAGGTCGCCGGCGAGGAGCACGCGGCCGGCCACGAGTGCGGGCCCAACGGTTTCGACCTGCACGCCCTCAGCGGCAACCTCTGCCGCTGCACCGGCTACCGGCCCATCCGCGACGCCGCCTACGCGCTGGGCGCCCCGGCCGAGGCCGACCCGCTGCTGCGGCGCCAGGACCGGCCCGCGCAGCCGGCCCCGCCCACGCGGGTGGAGGCCGACGGCGCACGGTTCGTCCGCCCCGGCTCCCTGGAGGAGCTCTTCGAGCACCTGGAGCGCACCCCGGGGGCCCAGCTGGTCGCCGGGTCCACGGACGCGGGCGTGGGCGTCAACATCCAGCACGCCCGCCCGCCGCTGGCCCTGGCGGTGGACCGGCTCGAGCAGCTGCGCACGCTCGAGGTGGGACCGGAGCGGGTCGAGATCGGGGCGGCCCTGAGCCTGTCCGAGGTGGAGCGCGGCCTGGCCGGGCGGGTGCCGCTGCTGGACCAGCTCTTCCCGCAGTTCGCCTCCCGCCTGATCCGCAACGCCGCGACGTTCGGCGGCAACCTGGGGACCGGCTCGCCGATCGGGGACTCGGCCCCGGCGCTGCTGGCCCTGGGGGCGTCCGTGGTGCTGGCCTCCGCCGGGGGCGAGCGCGAGGTCCCCCTGGACGAGTACTACACCGGGTACCGGCAGAGCGTCCGCCGCCCCGGGGAGATCATCCGCGCGGTGCGGATCCCGCTGCCGCCGGCCCGGCACACCGCGTTCCACAAGATCGCCAAGCGGCGCTTCGACGACATCTCCAGCGTGGCCGTCGGCATCGCCGTGCACGTGGAGGCCGGCACGGTCACCTCGGCGCGGATCGGCCTGGGCGGCGTGGCCGCCACCCCGATCCGGGCGCACGGCCCGGAGCGCATCCTCAGCGGCGCGCCCTGGAGCCGCGACACGGTCCTCGCCGCGGCAGCCGCGCTGGCCGGCGAGGGCACCCCGATCGACGACCACCGGGCCAGCGCCCGCTACCGCTCGGCCATGCTCGAGCAGGCCCTGCTCAAGTTCTGGGCGCAGCACGCGCCCGCTCCCGATCTGGAGGAGTCCCGATGACGTCCCTCGCCGACCGCCCCGTCAACCCCGTGGTGGGCGTGCCCGTCGCGCACGAGAGCGCCGCCCTGCATGTCACGGGCACGGCCCTGTACACCGACGACCTGATCGTGCGCCACCAGGACGTGCTGCACGCCTGGCCGGTGCAGGCCCCGCACGCCCACGCCCTGGTGCGGGACCTGCGCACGGCCCCGGCCCTGGCGGTCCCCGGCGTGGTCCGGGTGCTCACCGCCGCGGACGTGCCCGGGGTCAACGACGCCGGCACCAAGCACGACGAGCCGCTGTTCCCCTCCGAGGTCATGTTCCACGGGCACGCGGTGTGCTGGGTGCTGGGCGAGACCCTGGAGGCCGCCCGGCTGGGGGCCGAGGCCGTCGAGGTCGACTACGAGCCGCTGCCGTCGCTGGTCACCGTGGCGGAGGCCGTCGGGGCCGGGAGCTTCCAGGGCGGTCAGCCCACCGTCAGCCGCGGGGACACCGCCACGGCGCTGGCCACCGCCGCCCACCGCTTCAGCGGGGAGCTCGAGTTCGGCGGCCAGGAGCACTTCTACCTGGAGACCCACGCCTCCTTCGCCTACGTCGACGAGGGCGGGCAGGTGCTGGTGCACTGCAGCACCCAGCACCCCACCGAGACCCAGGAGATCGTCGCCCACGTCCTGGGCCTGCACAGCCACGAGGTCACCGTGCAGTGCCTGCGCATGGGCGGCGGGTTCGGCGGCAAGGAGATGCAGCCGCACGGCTTCGCCGCCGTCGCCGCCCTCGGGTCGGTGCTCACGGGACGGCCGGTCCGGCTGCGGCTCAACCGCACCCAGGACATCACCCTGTCCGGCAAGCGCCACCCCTACCACGCCCGTTGGGAGGCCGGTTTCGACGAGAGCGGTCGCCTGCAGGCCCTGGAGGCCACCGTCACCAGCGACGGCGGGTGGAGCCTGGACCTCTCCGAGCCCGTGCTGCAGCGGACGCTGTGCCACATCGACAACGCCTACTGGATCCCGAACGTGCAGGTCCACGGGCGGATCGCGAAGACCCACAAGACCTCCCAGACCGCGTTCCGCGGCTTCGGCGGCCCCCAGGGCATGCTGGTGATCGAGGAGGTGCTGGGCCGCTGCGCCCCGCTGCTCGGGGTGGACCCCACGGAGCTGCGCCACCGCAACCTCTACGTCCCCGGCCAGTCCACCCCCTACGGTCAGCCCGTCCGGCACGCCGAGCGGCTGCGCACCATCTGGACGCAGCTGCTCGACCGGGCCGAGGTCGAGCGCCGCCGCGAGGAGATCGCGGCGTTCAACGCCGCCCACCCCGACACCAAGCGGGCGCTCGCGGTCACCCCTGTGAAGTTCGGCATCTCGTTCAACCTCACCGCCTTCAACCAGGCCGGCGCCCTCGTGCACGTCTACAAGGACGGATCCGTGCTGATCAACCACGGCGGCACCGAGATGGGGCAGGGCCTGCACACCAAGATGCGCCAGGTCGCGGCCACGGCCCTGGGCGTGCCCCTGGAGACCGTCCGGCTCGCGCCCACCCGCACCGACAAGGTGCCCAACACCTCCGCGACGGCCGCCAGTTCCGGGGCGGACCTCAACGGCGGGGCCGTGAAGAACGCCTGCGAGCAGATCCGCGACCGCCTGGCCGAGGTCGCCGCCCGCAAGTTCGACATCCACCCCGACGACGTCCGGTTCGTGGACGGCACGGTGACCGGGATCGGCTTCCACGACCGGCAGATGTCCTTCGCGGAGCTCGCGCACGACGCCTACTTCCAGCGGATCTCGCTGTGGGCGGCCGGGTACTACCGCACCGAGGGGCTGCACTGGGACGGCGCCCGGATGCAGGGCGAGCCGTTCAAGTACTTCTCCTACGGCGCCTCCGTCTCCGAGGTGGAGGTCGACGGGTTCACCGGCGCCTACCGGCTGCTGCGCACCGACATCGTGCACGACGTCGGGGACAGCCTCTCCCCGCTGATCGACGTGGGGCAGATCGAGGGCGGCTTCGTGCAGGGGGCCGGCTGGCTCACGCTCGAGGACCTGCGCTGGGACGTCTCCGACGGCCCGCACCGGGGCCGGCTGGCCACGCAGGCGGCGAGCACCTACAAGCTGCCGAGCTTCTCGGAGATGCCCGAGGAGTTCAACGTCCACCTCTTCGAGCAGGCCACCGAGAGCGGGGTCGTCTACGGGTCCAAGGCCGTGGGGGAACCGCCCCTCATGCTGGCCTTCAGCGTGCGCGAGGCGCTGCGGGAGGCGGCGGCCGCCTTCGGCCCCGGCGGCCGGAGCGTCGGGCTCGCCAGCCCGGCCACCCCGGAGGCGGTGTTCTGGGCCGTCCAGGAGGGGCGCCGGGCCCTGACCGCCGACGCGGAGGGAACTCCGGCGCCGGCCACCACGGCGGCGCACTGACGTGGACTGGCTGGACGCGCTGCAGCACCTGCGCGTGGCGGGCGCGCCGGGGGTGCTCGCCACCGTCACGGAGGTGCGCGGGCACGCCCCCCGGGAGGCCGGGGCCAAGATGGTCGTGGCCGAGACCGCCACGTGGGACACCGTGGGCGGGGGCAACCTCGAGGCCACCGTGGTCGAGCGGGCGCGCGTCCTTCTCGCCGGCGGGGCCACGGTCCCGGAGACGCTGACCTTCTCGCTCAACGAGCACGCCGCCGTGGAGCACGGGCGGCAGTGCTGCGGGGGCGTGGTCAGCGTCCTGCTCGAGCCCCAGGGCGCCCGGCCCGCGGTGGCGGTGTTCGGCGTGGGGCACGTGGGGCACGAGCTCGCCCGGGTGCTGTCCCGGCTGCCCCTGCACCTGCACCTGGTGGACAGCCGGGAAGGCCAGCTGGACGCCGCCCGGCTCGCCGACGTCACCGACGGGACCGCACAGGTCCACCTCCACCACAGCCCCGTCCCTGAGCACGTCCTGGCCGGGCTGCCGGCCGGAGCGCACGTGCTGATCATGAGCCACGACCACGCCGAGGACTTCGTGCTGTGCGACGCGGCGCTGCGCCGGGCGGACCTGGGCACCGTGGGCCTGATCGGCTCCCGGGCCAAGTGGGCCCGCTTCCGGCAGCGCCTGCGCGCGGAGGGGCACCCGGAGAGCGCCGTGGACGGCATCACGTGCCCCATCGGGCTCCCCGACATCCCCGGCAAGGCCCCCGCGGTGATCGCCATCAGTGTCGCCGCCGGCCTGCTCCGGGACCTGGCCGGCTCACCGGCGGCAGCGCCCCGGGCCTCGGCCGCCCGGCCGAGGCGGTCGAGGCGGTGTGAGGCGTGCTTCCCCGGGGCCGCCGCGGCCGGACCGACCCCGTGGCCGGGAGCGGGGCCCTCAGCGCGGCCGACGGAACTGCCGCCGGGGACCGGGCCCGCTCCGTCGGCCGCTCCCACGAGGTCGAGCCGCGCCCGCTGCCGCGCGGCGGGGCAGGAGCCAGCGGGCCAGGACCACGGCTCCCGGCAGGGCGGAGATCAGGGCGAGCAGCCCGTAGCCGAGGGAGATCGCGAAGCCCGTCCCGGCGGGCAGGCCGTGGGCCATCGCGGCGAGGGTCGTGATCCCCTCGCGCGGACCCCAGCCGCCCACGCCCACGGGCACCGACATGCCGGCCAGGCCGAGCACCGTGGTCCCCCACAGGTCCGGCAGGGGTGCCTGCGGAGCGGTGCGCAGGGCCGCCAGCAGGAACAGCCCCTGGTAGCAGGCCCAGGCGAGCACCGACAGGGACCACACGGCGGCCCGGTCCCGGGCCGGGGACCCGCTCGTGGCGCGCCAGGCGACCGCCCCCACGGCGAGGGCGCCCGCGCCGAAGGCCGCGGCCACCCAGGGCCCGACCGCCAGGGCCGGGACGACGCCGGCCGCAAGGAGCACGGAGGTCCCGGCCAGCCGCTCGCCCACCACGGAGCCCCCTGCCCGGGCCAGGTGTCGCCGCGCCGGCGTCGGCGCAGGACCCGCACCGCGTCCCCGGTCACGCCGCCGGGCAGCAGCAGGTTGACGAGCCCGGCCGCCCAGCACTCGCCCAGGGCCTCGCGGAGACCGAACCGTGCTCCGCGGCCGCGGGCCACGAGCCGCCACCGCTGGGCCTGGGCCGCCGTGGCCACGAGCCCGGCGAGCAGCGCCAGGACCACGGTGAGGGGGCTGAGCACGCCCACGGCGCTGCGGGCGGAGTCCGTGCCGAGGGTCCGGAAGAGCACCGCCAGCAGGACGAGCCCGGCCACCGCCTGCGCGACCGCCAGCAGGATCCGGCGGAGGGGACCTCGCCCGCGGCGCGGGGGTGCGGTCTCGGCGGGCATGGGCGCAGTCTAGCCACCGCCCGGTGCGGCCCGGATTGACGGGGCGGGCCGTCCCGCCCAGGATGAGGACCCCCACCCGGAAGGCGACCCCATGCCGCTGGACCACTCCACCGCGTCCGTCCCCTCGGCCCGCCGGGACGGCCTCCTGGCCTTCGCGGGACTGGGGGCCGGCCTCGTCGCGCTCGGTGCGGCCTCGCACGCGCCGGCCGCCGTGCTGGCGGCCTCCGCGCTGCTGGGCCTCGCGGTGCTGGGGGCGGTGGTGCGCAGCACGGTGGGCCGCCGCACCGAGCCCTACGGGCCCGCCGACCGCGTCACGGTGGCGCGCTCCGTGCTGGTCGCCCTGTGCGCGGCACTGCTGCCCGTGGGGCTGACGCCCGTGCTCGCGGGGCAGGCGCAGGGTCCGGCCGGGGCCTGGTGCTGGGCCGTGGTCGCCCTCGCCCTGCCCGCCTGGCTGCTCGACGGCATCGACGGCCGCGTGGCCCGCCGCACCGGCACCGCCACCCGTGCCGGGGCACGGTTCGACCAGGAGGTCGACGCCGCGCTGCTGCTCGTCCTCTCCCTGGCGGTGGCCGCCAGGCTCGGACTGCCCGGGGCGTGGTGGGTGCTGCTGATCGGCGCGCTGCGCTACCTGTTCCTGCTGGGCCTGCGGGCCCGGCCCGCCTGGCGCCGCCCGCTGCCCTACTCGCCCTATCGCCGGGTGGTGGCCGGGATCCAGGGCGGGGTGCTGCTCGGCGCCCTGGTCCCGCTGATCCCCCTGCCGCTCGCCGCCGCGGCCACGGCGGCGGCCCTGGCCCTGCTCCTGGTGTCCTTCGGGCGGGACGTGCTGTGGCTGGAGCGGAGCGCCCGCGGCCTCAGCTGACCGGCGGCAGGGCGAGCACGTCAGCATGCCCGACCGTGGCCCGCAGCCGTCCCCGGGCACAGTCCACCAGCGGATCCGCAGCCAGGCGTGCGCCTCCGCGGTGAGATCGGGCCGGTGCTCCACGGCGGCGTCCGCGCGGTCGCCGAGGAACCGCTCCAGGAGGGGCCGCGCCCACGGCTGGTCGGAGATCCACCAGGGAGTGGGGGTGACGTCCACGACCATGCCGCGCTCCCGCAGGGCCTCCGCGGCCAGCCGCACGGCGTCCGTGCCGGCGAGCTCACCGCGGTGCTGGTGGTCCTCGAAGGCCCCCAGCACCGAGGGGTCCAGGTGGTGGGGCGGGTCGATCAGGACCTCGCCGTCGACCGTCAGGGCCAGCAGCGCCGGGACGGCCTCCTCGGCCAGCACCCGGGCCAGCTCCCGCACCTGCTCCCGGGTCAGCAGGTCGAGCAGGGCGGAGCACGTCACGAGCCGCCGGGCCGCCGGGTGCTCCGAGAGCACCCGGCCGAGCTCCTCGATCCCGGCGAGCACGGGCACGACGTCGGCCCCCTCCGCCCGGGCGGCGGACACGGCCTGCTCGAGCAGCTCGCGGTCGTGGTCGAGCAGGACCCAGCGCTGGGGGCCGGGGAGATGGCCGGCCAGCCACGCCCGGTTCGCGCCCGTCCCGGCGCCGAGGTCCACGACCACGACGGGCTCGGCGCCCGCGGCACCGGGGTCGTCGCCCGGCGGCAGCTCCTCCCAGTGCCGGACGAGACGGGCGATCAGCGGCAGGGAGTCCTCGCGGGCCGCGGCGTCGGCGGCCTCGCGCAGGGCCAGCCAGTCGCCGGCGACGGGCCGGTGGGGTGCGGAGTGGTTCGTCATGACGGTCTCCTGGTTCGGTGGGTGGCGGTGACGGGGTCGACGGCGGTGACAGGGTCGGGGTCGAGCGCGGTGACGGGGTCGGGGTCGTGCTCGGCGGCGTCCGGCCGGCCGAGGGGCCGCCCGATCGCCGTGAGGACGTCGCGGGCGGTGTCCTCCCAGCCGCGCAGGCGCGCGCGACGGGCCAGCGCAGCGCTCCGCCACTGCTCGCGCACGGCGGGGTCGGTCAGCCAGGCGCGGAGCGCCCCGGTCCAGGCGGACGGGTCGTCCGGGGGGAGGGCGGCACCGGGTCGGGGCGCCGCGGCGGGAGCCGGCCCGCCGTCGAGCGCCTCGACGGCGCCGGTGCCGGCCCCCACCACCGCGGGCACGCCGTGGCCGAGGGCCTCGGTGACGACCATGCCGTAGGTCTCGGCGCTCGAGGGCAGCAGCAGCAGGTCCGCGCCGGTCCACAGCCGCTCCAGCGCAGGGCCGTGCAGGGGGCCGTGCAGGCGCACCCGGGAGGCGTCCGGGAGCTCGCGCACGGCGGCCCGGAGCCGCTGCCCGTAGGCGGGACCGCCCGCGGGACCGACGAGCTCGAGGGTCCAGGGCAGCCCGCTGAGCGGGGCGAGGGCCTGCAGCAGGAGCAGCTGGTTCTTGCGGGGGGTCAGGGACGCGACGCAGACCAGGCGCGGCACGGCCGACCCGGCCGACACCGGCCCGCGGGGCGCCCCCGGTTCGGCCACCGCCACGTCCGTGGTGCCGTAGCGGCGGGACAGGTCGCGGGCCGCCCAGGTGCTCGTGGTCAGCACCCCGGTGGCGGCCGCGAGCGCGGCGGCCTCGGCCCGGGCGAGCCGGGCGGCCGCCCCCGGGTCCAGGCCGGTCTCGGCCGGCAGCGGCAGGTGCACGAGCAGGTGCACCGGCACGCCGCGGCGCACGGCGTCGCCCACGACCCCGGGGGCCGCGCAGCCGACGAGGCCGTCGAGCACGACCGTGCGCCCGGGAGCGGGCTCGCCCAGGGCGGTGCGCAGCCGGGTCCGGGCGCGGCGTCGGCGGCGGGCCAGTCCCCGGCCACCGGCACGAGCCGGGCCGGGCGGCCGAGCCCGCCCAGCGCCGCCACGAGCCGGCGGTCGTAGAGCGAGCCGCCGGTGGGCCGCCCGCCGTCGTCGGGCACCACCACGTCGACCACCGCGGAGCCCGTGCTCACCGGGAGGTGGGCCCGCCGCGCTCGGTCAGCACGGGCAGCTCGAGGGTGTAGGAGGCCCAGGCGTCGGGGTTCTCCCGCAGGGTGACGGTCAGCCGGTCGAGCCCCGCGATCCCGGCCGCCCCGGCGGCGAGCCGCTCGGCGATGTACTGGGCGAGGACCTCCGTGGTGGACAGCCGGCCCGTGAAGTCCGGGTGGTCGTCGAGGTTGCGGTAGCGCAGCCCGTCGAGCACGCCCGAGAGCAGCTGGGAGGCCACGCCGATGTCCAGGACCACGCCGTGCTCGTCCAGCACGGGCCGGGCCCAGGTGGTCTCCACGGTGAAGGTGGCCCCGTGCAGGTTCTGGGCCGGGCCGAAGAAGGGGTCCGGGAGGCTGTGGGCGATCATGATGTGGTCTCGGACGGTCAGGGTGAACACGGTGCTCCTCGGATCGGGCGGTCGGTGGTCAGTCGTAGCGCACCACGTGGCACAGCGCCTCGGGGGCGTCCCCGGCGAGCCGCGCCATCGTCGCGGGCAGCTCCTCGAAGGGCGAGCTCCCGGTGAGCAGGGCGTCGAAGCGGGGGTCGCGCAGGGCGTCCAGGGCGGCGGCGCGCCGGTCGGCGGGAGTGCGGCGGGCCCGGCGGGCGGGGGCGACGACCCCCACCTGGCTGGCGCGGATCTGCAGCCGGCGGGCGTGGAAGTCCGCGCCCAGGGGCACCGCGGGGTCCTCGTCGCCGTACCAGGACATCTCGATCAGTTCGCCCTCGTCGCCGAGCAGCTCGAGCCCCCTGGCCAGTCCCTCGGCGGTGGAGGAGGCGTGCACGACGACGTCGCACTCCCCCGCCGCGTCCTCCGGGCGCACGTGCTCCACGCCGATCGCGCGGGCGAGCCCGGCCCGGGACGGCTGCGGGTCCACCAGCTGGAGCCGGGCGAGCGGGAACCGGGCCAGCAGCGCGGCCGTGCAGGCCCCGATCATCCCCGCGCCGACCACGGCCACGCGGTCCCCGAAGCGCGGCGCCGCCTCCCACAGCGCGTTGACGGCGGTCTCCACCGGTCCGGCGAGCACCGCGCGGTCGGAGGGCACGCCGTCGGGCACGGGGGTCACGTCCGCGGCGGGGACCACGTAGCGGTCCTGGTGGGGGTGCAGCACGAACACGCGCCGGCCCACGAGCGGCTGCGGGCCCTGCTCCACGACGCCGACCGACAGGTACCCGTACTTCACCGGGCCGGGGAACGTCCCCTCCTGGAAGGGGGCCCGCATGCGCTCGTGCACGCGGGCCGGGACGAGGCCGCGGTGGACGAGCCGCTCCGTGCCGCGGCTGATCCCCGAGCGCAGCGCCCGCACCAGGACCTCGTCCGGGCCCGGGGCGGGCAGCGGCGCGGTGCGCAGCTCGCCCCGGCCGGGCTCCACGGTCCAGTAGGCGCGGTTGGTCCTGGGCTGCTGAGCGGCGTCGGTCATGCTCCCATTGTGGCGCGCGGCGGGCTCCGCGCCACCGAGTGACCGGGGTCCGCTCGAGTGACCGCCCTTTTCCGTGCTCGCTCGGGGCCCGTGCTCGCTCGGGGCCCGTGGTCGCTCGGGGCCCGTGGTCGCTCGGGCCCGTGGTCCCTCGGTGACGCGCGGTCAGTCGGCGCCGGGGTCCTCGTGCAGCTCGGCGAGCGCCCGGCGCAGCTCGGCATAGCGCCGTGCGCCGAGCCGTCGGCGCCACTGCGCCTCCACCTCGGCGACCACGGCGGCCGCCGCGGCCTGGGCCGCCCGGCCGCGGGCGGCGATCGTCACGACGCGGGCCCGGGCGTCGGCCGGATCGGGGCGGCGCTCCACGTAGCCCTCCTGCTCGAGGGCCTGGACGAGCACGCTGGCGGTCTGCTTGGTCACGCGGGCCTGCTCGGCCAGCCGGGCCAGCCGGGAGCCCTGGGGGTCGATGCGCTGGAAGATCCGGGCCTGGGCGTAGGTGAGGTCCTCGAACCCGCCGGCGTGCAGGGCCTCCATCACCCGGATCTCCATGTCCCGGTACGGGTAGTACAGCAGCAGCCCCGTGTTCGTGCCCGTGTCCTCGTCCATGCCCACCCCTTGACGGCGCGGCCGTCGGCGCCGGAAAATTTAGTCAGGAAAACTGACTTCTGGGGGAGATTACCATGGACCGCGACGCCGTCTGGGACGCCGTCCACCGCGAGCGCTCCGCACTGGCGGACCTGCTCGAGACGCTGAGCCCGCAGGAGTGGGACCACCCCACGCTCTGCCCGGGCTGGGCCGTGCGGGACGTCGCCGCCCACGTCATCTCCTCGGCGCAGTACGGTCCCGCCGACCTCGTGCGGGCGCTGTGGCGCGGGCGCGGCGACTTCGACCGGGCGATGCGCCTGGACGCCCGGGACCGCGGCCGGCGGCCCGCCGCGGAGATCGTGGCCGACTACCGGCGGCTGGACGGGTCGAGGCGTCACCCACCGGGCACGAGCGTCCGGGAACCGCTGCTGGACGTGCTGGTGCACACCCAGGACATCGTCCTGCCCCTGGGGCGCCGGCACGCCATGCCGCCCGAGGCGGCCCGGGCGGCCGCGGAGCGGGTGTGGTCGATGCCGTTCCCGTTCCGGGCCCGCCGGAGGCTGCGCGGGCTGACGATGGTGGCCACCGACGTCGCCTGGCGCGCGGGCGAGGGCCCGGAGGTCCGGGGGAGCATGGAGGCGCTCCTGCTGCTGCTGACCGGCCGCACCGCCGCCCTCGACCGGCTGGAGGGCCCGGGACTGCCGCTCCTCGCAGCGACCCCGGGAGCGGCCCCGGGAGCGGCCCCGGGAGCGGCCCGGGACGCTTGACACCCCGCCGCGGCGGCGGGGACGCTGGAACAGGCGGCGTCCGCCGTCGCCTCCCCCGTTCCCGAGGTGACCCATGGTCCAGCGCATCCTCTTCCTGCACGGTGCCGGCTCCCAGCCCGCCCCCGGCGGCAATCCGCTCCTCGAGGCGGTGCGCAGGCAGTGGCCCGAGGCCGACGTCGTCGCTCCCGACCTGCCCCGCCCCGAGGACCCCGACCCCGAGCTGTGGCAGGAGGCGATCGGGCGGGCCGTGCGGGCCATCCCGGACGAGCCGTGGGCGATCGTGGGCCACTCCCTCGGCGGGTCCGAGGTCCTGCGCTTCCTCTGCCACCGCGTCCCCACGCTGCTGCAGCGGGTCGTGACCGTGGCCGCCCCCTTCTGGGACGCGGAGGACCCCGACTGGAGCGCCCCCGGCTTCCCGCTGCCGCCCACCGTGGGCCGCCGGCTCGCGGACCTGGAGATCGTGGTGGTCCACGCCGAGGACGACGACGTGGTCCCGCCCGTCCACGCGCGCCGGCTCGCCGAGCACCTGCCCTCGGCGAGACTCGTGCTGCTCCCCGCCGGTGGGCACCTGCCCACGTCCTGGACGGAGCAGGACCTCCTGCCCTGACCTGAGCCGGTCCAGGCCCCCGCCGGACGAACCATCCCGGTCCCCGCCGGACGCAGGCGCGGGAGGCCGCCGACGGGCACCCGCACCACCCGCGGGTCAGGCTGCCGCGTGGGGCGCGCCCATGCCGCGGTCCACCTGGTGGGGTCCCGCCGCCGAGGGCCGGACGTCGAAGTCGAAGATCGCGGTGGGGATGTACACGGTCGCGCACGAGTTGGGGATGTCCACCACCCCGGAGAAGCGGCCCTCGATCGGCGCGGCGCCGAGCAGCAGGTACGCCTGCTCCGGGGAGTACCCGAACTTCGTGAGGTAGTCGACCGCGTGCAGGCAGGCCCGCTGGTAGGACAGCTGCGCGTCGAGGTAGCGCTGCTCGCCGTCGAGGGTCACCGACGTGCCGGAGAAGGAGATCCACTCGCTGTACTGCGGGTCCGTGTTGCCCGGCAGGAAGATCGCGTTCTCCGAGACCCCGTAGGTCTCCATCCCGCCCTTGATGACGTCCACGTGGAAGTCGATGAACCCGCCCATCTCGATGGCGCCGCAGAAGGTGATCTCACCGTCGCCCTGGGAGAAGTGCAGGTCCCCCACCGAGAAGTTCGCGCCGTCCACGAACACGGGGTAGAACACGCGTGTGCCCTTGGTGAGGTTCTTGATGTCCTGGTTGCCGCCGTTCTCCCTCGGCGGGGCGGTGCGGGCGGCCTCTCCTGCCACCCGGTCGACGTCGGAGTCCGGGACCCCGCCCAGCAGCGCGTCCTGCGGCTCCGGGGGCAGCGCGAGGGGCGGGACCCGGTCCGGATCGGTCGCGATGAGCGCGCCCTCGCGCTCGTTCCACCGTGCCAGCAGCTGCGCGGAGGGCGCGGTCCCCATCAGGCCGGGGTGGACGATGCCCGTGAAGGACACCTCCGGGACGTGCCGGGAGGTGGCCGTCTGACCGCGGAAGTCCCAGATCGCCTTGTAGGCGTCCGGGAACCGGTCGGTGAGGAAGCCGCCCCCGTTGGTCCTGGCGAAGATCCCGGTGTAGCCCCAGCCCTGTCCGGCCAGCGGCCCGGAGTCCTCCTGCGGGATCGGCCCGACGTCGAGGATGTCGACGACGAGCAGGTCGCCGGGCCGGGCCCCCTCCACCGCGAACGGGCCGGAGAGCTTGTGCACGGTCCGCAGCGGAGCGTTGAGGACGTCCTCCGCGGAGTCGTCGTTGATGATCGCGCCGTCGAACCACTCCCGGCAGTGCACCCGGAAGGTGTCCCCGGGCCGCACGGTCGCCACCGGAGGGATCTCGGGATGCCAGCGGTTGTGCCCGACGAGCTGCTGGTCCTCGAAGGACCGCGAGGAGTCGAGGGGAAAGATGAGATCCGGCATGACGTGCCTCCTGGCGTGCGTGGCGGACGGTGCGGTGCCCCCTCAGGGGCGGGGAAGTCTGCGGTGGAGGGGGTTCGTGCTGTGCCGGGCGGGCCGCCGGGGCCCGGACGGCAGGGCGGCGACGACGTCCGGTTCGCCCGCGGTGGCCTCGGTGCGCTCGATGAGCCGTGCCTCGGGGGACCCGGCCCGGGAGAGCCCGGGCGCGCCCAGCAGCCGGCGCGCCGCGGTCCCGCACTCGGGACAGGACGCCTCGCGCCCGGCCGCGCCCATCCCCAGCAGGAGCTCGAACACCCCGCACGCGGGGCAGCGGTACTCGTAGAGCGGCATGCGCGTCACCTCTCGGCGCCGGGACCGGATGCCCCCGACCGTAGCGCTCGGCCCCGGTCCCGCGGAAGGGCGCGGACCGAGTGGCCGCGGAAGATGACGCGGCCGCGCCCGGGCCCGCCGGAGGGGCAGCGGCGGCTCAGCGGCGGCTCGGTGCGACGTTGAGGTTGAGCCGGAACAGGTTGCCCGGGTCGTAGCGGTCCTTGAGCCGGACCAGCCGCTGCAGCTTCTCCCGCCCGTACACCTGACGCACGGCCCGGTCCGCGTTCCCCGGCACCGCGGAGTCGGGACCGAGGAGGTTGAGGTACTGGCCGTGCTCGGCGAACGGCTGCAGCTCCGCGTGGACCCTCCGGGTGAACGCGGTGAGGTCCTCGTCCTCCGCGGGGTCCTGCCGGACGCCGTGGGACGTCACCCAGTACGGCGCGGAGCGGTTGGGGAAGGCGGTGGCCTCCTCGGCCACCCGCCCGAACGCGCCTCCCAGGCGGTGGAGGTCGAGGCCGGCGCCCCGGTCGGCGATCCCGGACGCCAGGCGGACGACGACGTCGACGACCTCGTCGTCCAGCCGGCCGAGGGGCAGGTTCTGCCAGCGCCCGCGCGAGCCCTTCGGGAAGGCCCCGTCCCGGGCGCTCTGCCAGTCGAGCCACGGCACCGCCGCCACGTCCTCCGCATCGGGCGGGGCGTCGACCCGCAGCTCGTCGACCAGGGCCCGGCCGGCGACGTGGTCCTCCGCGACCCAGCAGAACCGCACCGCCATCGCCGGCTCGTCGCCGGCCGCGTCCCCCGGTGGCCCGAGCCCGAAGGTGACGATCGGGTTCAGCTCGTCGGGCAGGTCGTGCGCCCACCGGGCGAAGGCCCGCAGGGCGCCCGTCCAGTGCGGCCGGCGGTAGCGGAGGCTGCCCGCGAGCACGAGGGCCGGCATCCTGCGGGCGCCGAAGGTGAAGGAGGACACCACCCCGAAGTTGCCCCCTCCCCCGCGCAGCCCCCAGAACAGCTCGGGGTTCTCCTCCTCGCTGGCGTGCAGGTGGTCCCCCGTGGCGGTCACGACGTCCGCGGAGTCGAGGTTGTCGAGGGTCAGCCCGTTGCTGCGGGTCAACCAGCCCATGCCCCCGCCGAGAGCGAGGCCCGAGACCCCCGCCGTGCTGACCGCCCCCAGCGGGACCGCGAGCCCGTGGGCCGTGGTCGCCCGGTCCAGAGCGCCGATGGTGGTGCCCGGCTCCACGCTCACGAGCTGGTTCGCCGGGTCGACGACGATCTGCCGCAGCCGCCCGAGGTCCAGCAGCAGGCAGTCCTCCATAGCGCCGGAGCCGGCCACCCCGTGCCCCCCGCCGCGGACCGCCAGGGGCAGGCGCATGCGCTGCGCGGCGGCCACCGCGAGATCGATGTCCTGCACGGAGCCGGCCCGCACGACCGCTCGGGGGCGGACGTCCAGCAGGCTGTTCCAGAACCGCCGGGCGCGGTCGTAGTCGGGGTCCCCGGGTGCGACCAACCGACCCGTCAGCCGTTCCGCCAGCTCCCGGAGCGCCCGGGCCGTCGTGTCCTCCGGGACCCTCCGGTGCGTGGTGCTCATCGCCATCACCCCCGCGCGGAAATGCGAACACCGGCGGCAGAATTCTAGTGCGCCCCGGAGCCGTCCGGGCCGGGGGCCGCGTCACTGCTGGATAACTCCGGGCCGCTCCCGGGAACGCGCACGGACCCGGCTCCCGGTCAGGGGGCGGGGACCTCCGCACCGGTGTCGCCGACCGGCGCCGCCGGGCCGGTCGCCTCGCCCGACCCGCCGTTCCCGCCCTCCGCACGGGGCTTGTCGGTTTCCCCGGCGGGCACCTTCACCGTCCGGGCGGCGGGTCGTC
Organism: Kocuria sp. CNJ-770; assembly: GCF_001942375.1. Taxonomy (NCBI): domain Bacteria; kingdom Bacillati; phylum Actinomycetota; class Actinomycetes; order Micrococcales; family Micrococcaceae; genus Kocuria; species Kocuria sp. CNJ-770. The sequence continues at coordinate 76,318 of NZ_MKJW01000100.1, read as the reverse complement.
GCGGCTCCTCGTCCTTCTCGTTGATGAGACCGTCCCCGTCCAAGTCCGGATCGACCTCGTTGCGCAGGCCGTCGCCGTCCAGGTCGGGGTCGACGACATCGAGGAACTCATCGCCGTCAATGTTGTCGTCGGCCTCGTTCAGGATCTTGTCACCGTCGATGTCGTCCTCGTCGATGTCGAAAGTCCCGTCCTTGTCGGTGTCCCGCGCCGTGTCGGCCACGACGGGAGCGACTCCGGGTTCAGGGGTCGGCGAGATCCCCCCGGGAGCGGTCGGTGTCGGGGTCGGAGTCGGGGTCGGGTCCGGCGGCGTTGCCGGAGGCCCCGACGGCTTCGTGCCGGGCTCCGGGGCAGGCTGGACCTCAGGCGCCGGCAGAGTGGTCGGTGAGGGAGCTGGCGGCGGCAGCTGTTCTGTGCCCGTCGGGGGCACCGCCGGGACGGGAGGTATTCTCACCGGGCCGTCGCCGGTCTGCTCCGGCACGGGAGTCCCCGCTGCCGGCGGCGTGGACTTCGTCGACTCGGCGGCCTTGTCCGCAGCGGCCTTGTCGGCAGCGGCCCGCTTCTCGGCGGCCGCCTTCTGCTGCGCGGTCTTCTGCTCCGCCGCCTTGTGCTCGGCGGCCACCCTCTTCGCCTCGGCCGCCTTCCGATCCGCTACCTTCTTCTCCGCGGATCTCTGCTCGGCAGCCTTCTTCTCGGCCGCCTTCTTCTGGGCAGCCTTCTGCTTTGCGGCGACCTTATCGGCGGCCGCCTTCCGGTCCGCGGCGGCCCGCTCGTCGTCGGTCTGCGGGACGGGGACCTCCAGGGAGTACTTGCTGCGGGACGCGGGGATCACGCGCATGCCGTCGACCCAGTCGAAGGACTGCGGGTCCACGGCCTGTCCGTCCACCCAGGTCTCGAAGTGCAGGTGCGGGCCGGTGACGCGGATGCCCGTGGCCCCGACCGCGCCCAGCTGCTCGGAGGCGGCCAGCCGGTCCCCGACCCGCACCCGGACGTCCTCGAGGTGGTTGTAGGTGGTCTTCAGCCCGTCCGCGTGGGTGACCTCCACGCGGTTGCCGCCCCACACGTCCCAGAACACGGCCGTCACCTCCCCGTCCAGGGCCGCCACGACCGGCAGACCCGGCGGGGCGGAGACGTCGGTGCCGTTGTGGAACTCCCGCCCGCCGCGGTCGGGGGCGATCCGCCAGCCGAACTGCCCACCGGGCAGCACGACCCCCGGGGACGTGGGGGCGATGAGCGTGTTGACGGGCAGCTCCCCCTGGTAGAGCCGCGGCGGCTGCCGTCCGGGGCGCACGGTGGAGACCCCGTCGCGGCCGCCCTCGCCGCGGCCCGCCCCCTCCCGCCACGATCCCTCGCCGGCGCCGCCGTCCCGGACCGGGGAGACCGAACGGACCTCCCGCAGCGGCCCGGCTGGCTGCGGCTGGCCGGGCCCGGCGGCCATCAGGCTCCACCGGCTCTCGGTCCGCTCCACCTGTTCCGCGGCCTCCGAGGGCGTGCCGAAGGCCGAGCCGCGCGCCGGGCCGGCGTCCGGGGCGATGCCGGAGCTGACCGCCACGCTGACGGCGACCAGCGCCGAGAACGCGGTCAGGGCGGTGACCGGCGAGGCGGCGCGCCGGCGCAAGCCGGCGGTGGACGGACGGTGAGAGGAGTTGCGGGGCATGACGGTGTTTCCCCCAGGGAGTCGCCGACGGCGACGGCAGGAACGGAGCGGCGGAACGAGGTGCTGGGACCCAGCGTGCTCAGCTTAAGCGAACGGACGGTGACCACCGAGGAAAGGGCCGTCCCCACATCGGCGCCTTGTCACACAACGTCTCGATGCAAAGACAACCGCTTGGACCGGCGGCGCCGGTCCGCACGGGCTCCCGGCAGCCGTCAATACGGCCCCGACCACCCGCCGTCGACCAGGCCCCGGACGTAGGCGGCCTGGCCGAGGTGCTGGGCGGCGTCGTCGACCGTGCTGACCAGGCGCACGCCCCGGGTGACGGGCGGGTCCCAGGACCGGTCCACGACCTCGTCGAGCTGCGCGTCCGTGAGGCCGCGCACGTAGTCCACGGTGCGCTCGACGACCGCGTCGAGATAGCCCTGGAGCAGCTCCGCGGACGGCACCCGGACCCGCGCCACGTCCTCCGGCCGGTGCCCGAAGCCCATCGAGGAGTCGGGCAGACGGAGGCCGAACCGTTCGTTCCAGCCCTGATCCGTCCACACCTCCTCGGTGCCGGCCAGACGGGCCACCTGCGCGTCCTGCTGCCGGGCCGCGTGCCAGACCAGCCACGCCACGGAGTTGGAGGTCCCGCCGGGCATGGTGTGCAGCACGCCGAGGGGGATGCCCTCGAGCACCTGCCGCGCCACCTGGGACGGGCGGCGGGCGGCGTCCTCGAACAGCTGCTGCGGCGTCATCGCGATCGCTCCTTCCGGCCCGGGCCGGGACGGGCCCTGTGTGCCGAGCCTACGTCCGCGGCGGCCGCGGCACGCCCGGGGGTCACGGCGGCCGCCGCAACAAAGCGGTGACTTCCCAGGTCGGGGCACGGGCCGGAGTCCACGGTCCTACCCTGGAGGCCGGACGTCCCCGAGCCGGAGGCGGATCATCCGATGACAGCACCACGCACAGCGCAGACGATCACCCGCCCGTTCCTGGGGACCGGACCGGCGGTCCGGGCCGTGGCGGGGTCCGTGTCCTCCACGGCCGCCCTGCTCGCGGAGCGGCGCCTGCACCAGCCGGCCGGCCACCGGGGAGCGCGCCTGGACTTCGCCGACGGGACGGGCTCCCGGGTCTACCGCGAGACCACGGTGGACGGCGAGGACCCGCGTGAGCCCGCCGTGCTCGTCGTCGTCTTCCGGCTGCGCGCGGTGCGGGGCCGGGGGCACACCCTGTTCCGGTGGGAGAGCGAGCTCAACACCCCGCTGTTCGCGGGCTTCCCGGGGTTCGTCTCCAAGCTCTGGCTGGCCCACGACGACCGGGGCCGCTACCGCGGCGTCTACGAGTGGGACGGCCCGGAGCGCGCCCGCGCCTACGTGCAGGCCCTCGGGTGGGTGCTCTCCCTGGTCAGCGAGCCGGCGTCGGTGCAGGCGGTGGTCTTCCCCGGGCTGCACCGCGACGAGGTGCTCCAGGAGCCGGAGCTGGTGGCGGGCCACGGCGCCCCCGCGTGGAGCGTGCTCACCGCGGTGGACCCGCCCCCGGGGCCATGACCCCGGGGGCCGGGGCGGAGGCCCCCACCGACGTGCTCGTGGTCGGGGCGGGCACGAGCGGCCTGGCCCTGGCCCTGCAGGCCCACGACTGCGGGGCACGGGTGCGGGTGGTCGAGCGCCGGACCGAGGAGTTCCGCCCGTCCCGGGCCCTGATCCTGCACCCGCGGACCCTCGAGGGGCTGCGCCCGCTCGGGGTCGCCGACGAGCTGCTCAGCCGCGCCGACACCGCCCCGGTGGTGGACCTGCACCTGGGTCCACGGGTGGTCACGGCCCGGCTCGACGACGTCACGCTGCCGGGCACCGCGTTCCCGCACCCCGTGCTGGCCCGCCAGGCCGAGGTGGAGGCCGTGCTGCGGGCGGCCCTGGCCCGGCGGGGCGTGACCGTGGAGCGGGGCACCGAGTTCGTGGGCCGCAGCGGGGAGCGGGCCGTGCTGCACCGCGACGGAGCGCTCGAGGAGGCGTCCTTCCGCTGGCTGGCCGGATGCGACGGGCCGGGCAGCACCGTGCGCGCCGCCGCCGGGGTGACCTGGCGCGGCCGGCCGTACCGGCAGGAGATCCTGCTGGCCGACCTCGAGCTGGAGGGCCTGCTCCCGGGGCGGGCCCACGTGGCGGCCGCGGCGGGAGGACTGGTGTTCCTCTTCGCGATCGGCGAGCGGGCGCCGTGGCGGCTGCTGGCGACCACCCGCTCCTCACCCTCCGGGGCGCCGTTCGGCCAGCCGGGCCCGCCCGTTCCCGAGGAGGAGCTGCAGGCCGTGCTCGACGCCTCGGGGCTGCCCGTCCGCATGCTCCGGGCGGCCTGGTCCTCCCGCGTCCGGCTCCAGCACCGCCTCGCCGGGCGCTTCCGGGAGGGCGACGTGTTCCTGGTGGGGGACGCCGCGCACGCCCACTCCCCCGCCGGCGGGCAGGGCATGAACACCGGCATCCTCGACGCGCTCAACCTCGGCTGGAAGCTGGCCTGTGCCGTGCCCCCGGTTCCCGGGGGCCCGGCGCAGGAGGTGCTGCTGGACACCTACGAGCAGGAGCGCCGCCCCGCGGACCGGCTGGTGCTGGCCCTGACGCACGTCCTGTTCTGGGGTGAGGCGGGCACCGGTCCCCTTCCCCGCGCCCTGCGCGGCCGTGTCGCCCCGCTGGCCGCTCCGGCCGCGCCGGCGCTGCTGGGGTGGCACCGGCTGACGGCGGCGGGGATGGGCGTGCTCGCCCAGTTCCACGTCCGGTACCGGGGCAGTCCGCTCTCCGTGACGTCGGGGCGGGTGCACGGCACGCCGCGGCCCGGGGACCGCCTCCCGGACGCGCTGGTGCGCTGCGGCGGCCGGGCCGTGCGGCTGCACGGGCTCACGGCGGCGCCGGGCTTCCACGTCCTGCTGGAGCGCTCGGCCCCGGGGCTGGACGCCGCGGCCCTCGGCGCGGGGCCCGGCACGCCGGGGCCGCGGGTGCACGTCCACCGGCTCGAGGACCGCCCGGGCGAGGGCGGCACGGTGGTGCGCCCCGACGGTCACGTGGGGCTGCGGGCCGGCCGGGTCGACGCCGAGCTGCTCAGCGCGTGGCTGGCCGCAGCACGCGGGCGACCGTGAGCCCGGCCAGGGCGACCAGCACGGTCATGACGACGGCCGTCCAGTGCATGCCCGCGGTGAACGCACCGAAGGCGGCGTCCCGCACGGCCGGGCCCAGCGCCCCGGCGCCTTCGGCGATCTCGACGGCACCGCCGAGGGTCTCGTGCGCGGCGGCGGACGGGCCGGCGCCCAGGGCGGCCGGCAGGTCGAGGTGGCTCTGGTAGAAGGCGGTCAGCAGGCCGCCGAGCACCGCCGTGCCCAGCACCGCGCCGACCTCGTAGCCGGTCTCGGAGATCGCCGAGGCCGCGCCGGCCTTGTGCGGCGGAGCGGCCGTGAGCACGAGGTCGTTGGACAGCGTCTCGGCGAAGCCGATCCCGGTGCCGACCAGGCAGAAGGCGGCCAGGGCCACCAGGAGCCCGGCCGGGGCGGACAGGTCCGCCAGGGCGACCACGAGGAAGCCGGCCGCGGACACCAGCATGCCCGCGGTGATCACGGTGCGCGCCGAGAAGCGGCGCACCGCCCGCACGGCCAGGAAGCCGGCGAGGACGGTCAGGGCCAGGCCGGGCACCATGGTCAGACCCGCGGCCATCGGGTCGAGGCCGACCACGAGCTGCAGATACTGGGTGAGCATGAACAGGAACCCGTAGAGGCCCACGTTGCCCAGCACGTTGACGGTCACCCCGCCCGTGAACTCCGGGGACCGGAACAGTCCCAGGTCCAGCACCGGGTGCTCCAGGGTCGCCTGGCGGCGGACGAAGAGCAGACCCGCGAGCACGCCGAAGGCGCGCTGAGCAGACCGTGGAAGAGCTCGCCGGAGGCGGTGGCCGCCTTGATGCCGTAGACCACCGGGGTCAGCGCCAGCATGGCGAGGAGCACGGAGGGCACGTCCACCGGCCCGGGCGCGGGTCACGGGACTCCGGGACCAGCAGCGGCCCCAGCACCAGCAGCGGGACCAGCACCGGCACGGACATCAGGAACACCGAGCCCCACCAGAAGTGGTTGAGCAGGAAGCCGCCGACGACCGGGCCCAGCGCCGCGCCCCCGCTGAACCCGCCGGCCCACACCGCGATGGCGATCCGCCGCTGGGCGGGGTCCAGGAAGATGTTGCGCAGCAGCGACAGGGTGGCGGGCATGAGCATGGCGCCGAAGAGGCCCATGGCGGCCCGCCCCGCGACGAGCGCCTCGGCGGTGGGCGCGAAGGCCGAGGCCGCGGAGACGGCGGCGAACCCGGTCCCGCCGATCAGCAGCAGCCGGCGCCGGCCGATCCGGTCCCCCAGCGTGCCCATGGGCACGAGCAGGCCCGCGAGGACGAGGGGATAGACGTCCACGATCCACAGCAGCTGCTCGCCGGTGGGACGCAGGGACTGGGAGATGGTGGGCAGGGCGAAGCTCAGCGCGGTGTTGTCCACCGACACGAGCAGGACAGGCATCATCAGGACCGCGAGCGCGGCCCATTCGCGCGCGCCGGCCGTGGGGCGGGGCGTCAGCAGAGTGGTCATGGTTCACCTCCGGGGGTCGGATCGGGTCGCACAGCTCCGTAACTGTACCGTCTAGACGGTACAGTTATTGAGGGGCTGGCACAATGGGCGGCACATCCGATCCAGGGAGGTCTTCCTCACATGCCGCGCCCACCTGCGGCCCGGGACAAGCTCCTGGCCGCCTTCGAGCAGCTCGTCCTCGCCGAGGGCGAGCGCGCCGCGACCCTCGACGCCGTCGCCGGCGCCGCGGGGGTGTCCAAGGGCGGGCTGCTGTACCACTTCCCGCACCGCCGGGCCCTCGTGGACGCGACGCTGCAGCGGCTGGAGGAGCTGCTTCAGCTGGACCTCGAGGCGATGGCCGCGGCCCCGGAGGGCGCCGCGCGGTACTTCCTCGTCACGTCGCTGTTCGAGGACAGCCAGCTCGACCGGGCCCTCGTCGTGGCCTCCCGGCTGGCCCAGTCGGGGGACGAGAACGCCCGGGCGAGCCTGCAGCGGCTCGGGGAGGCGTGGTACGCGCTGGTCCTCGCCGACGTGGGTGACCCCGTGGTCGCCACCGCCGTTCAGCAGATGGGCGACGGGCTCTACCACAACGCCTCGATCGGGCTCCTCCCGGACGGCAGCGCGCAGCGGCACACGATCCTGGAGAACCTCCTGGCCGTGGTGGACCGGCTCAGTCCGCGTTCCTGAGGCCCGCGGCGCGGGCGGCACCGGCGGCCGTGCGCAGGGCCACCAGGATCCGCCGGTGCGTCTCGGCCCGGCGGTGCCCGTTGCGCGGCGACGGGTGCGGGACGCCGAGCACCGGCAGCAGCCGCTGCGGTTCCGCCACGGTGAGCAGCCGCATCATCCCGGTCAGCGCCGGGGCGCCGAAGGTCACGACGACGCGCAGCTCGGGCAGGGCCGCGAGCAGCTCCCGGAGGGCGGGCTCCGCCTCCGCGAGGTCGTCGGTGCGCGGCGGCCGGTGCCGGCCCGCCTCGTCGTGCAGCGCCCAGGGCACCACGTTCCAGCGCAGGTAGTCACCGCGCGCCAGCCCGGACTCCTCGCGCAGGGTCTTGAACAGCCGGGCGGTGGGGCCGGGGTTGTCCTCCGAGCTGAAGCCCAGGTCCCCAGCCGCCACGGTGGCCGGGCCGGGTGCCTCCATGAGCGCGAGCACGCGGGTGCCGGTGCCGCCGCCGTCGGGGTCGACCCACGGCACGAACCGGCCGCCCGCCCGCCAGCTCCGGACCAGCGTGTTGAGCGGGGCCACGTGGGGCTCGTCCACGCGGGCACGCCGGTCCTCCCCCGCGCTCATCCGCCCTGGGCCCCGCCCCGTGCCCTCGCCCGGAGGCGGGGGTGGGGGCGGACGTGCTCCGGGCGCAGGCCCAGGCCGATGAACCGCCCGGCCAGGTGCGGCAGGACGGGCAGCGCCCGCACCAGGCCCACCGGCAGCGGCGGCTTCGGGGGGCCGCCCCCGGGCCGGGGCACGAGCCGGCGGGCCAGCACGAGCTGGAACAGCTGGGTCACCCGGGCCGGCCACGCGCGCCGTCGCTGCACGCGCGCCAGGTCCCGGGTCCGCACTCCCCCGTCCCGCAGCCGCGGTCCGAGGAGGTTGGCCGCGGCGACCGCGTCCTGGATCGCCAGGTTCACGCCGACCCCGCCGGCGGGGGACATCGCATGGGCGGCGTCGCCGAGGAACAGGATCCCGGGGCGCCACCAGCGGCGCAGCCGGTCCACCCGGACCCGCAGCAGCCGCACCTGGTCCCAGCCCTCGAGCGAGGCGAGGCCCTCCGCCAGCGCCGGGGCGATCCCGCGCACGCGCTCGCGCAGGGCCTCGATGCCCTGCTGCCGCAGCGCGTCGTGCTGGCCGGCCGGGATGATCAGCGCCGCCTGCCAGTACTCCCCCCGGTTCAGGGCGACCACGGCGCCGTCCCCGGCGTTGAACAGCGGCGCCTCCCGGCCCGGGACCCGGGGCACCCGGAACCACAGGACGTCCATCCGCGAGGGCGAGGCGACCGGCCGCAGCCCGGCGGCCTCGCGCAGCACGGAGTCCCGCCCGTCCGTGGCCAGGACCAGCTCGGCGCGCACGTGCACGGGCGCCCCGGCGCGGTTGCGTGCGGTGACGCCGACGCAGCGCCCGTCCTCGACGAGCAGGCCGTCGGCGGGCGTGGAGCGCAGGAGCCGGAAGCCGGGCAGCTCCGCGCCCCGGTCGGCGAGGAAGTCGAGGAAGTCCCACTGCGGCATGAACGCGATGAAGGGGCACCGGACGGGCAGGCGGTCGAAGCGGCCGACGACCACGCTCTCCCCGCCGAGCCCGATGGTCGCCCGGTCCACCCGCGTGTGCGGCAGGCGCAGGAAGCCGTCCAGCCAGCCGAGCTCGGCCATCAGCTCCGTGGTGGAGGGGTGGATCGTGTCCCCGCGGAAGTCGCGCAGGAAGTCGGCGTGCTTCTCGAGCACGACCACGTCCACGCCCTGGCGCGCGAGCAGCACCCCGGCCATCAGCCCGGCCGGGCCGCCGCCCACCACGCAGCAGGTGGTGGTGACGATCTCGGGAACGGCGTCGTCCATGCAGGAAACGCTACGCGCTCTTGGCCCGCTCGTGCACCAGCAGCCCGTCCTGCTCCTCGATCAGCCGCAGGGACAGCTCCTTGTAGCCCACCGAGTCGAACAGGACCGTGATCCGGTCGGGCTCCGCCCCCATCACGATCCCGTGCCCCCACTCGCGGTGGCGACCGGGGTCTGGATCTCCCAGCCGTGCGGCGTGGCGGCGGCCCGCTCCTCGGCCTCGGCCGCGGAGCCCTCCTCCTCGCACTGGTCGCAGTTGCCGCACCACCCGTCGGTCTCCTCGCCGAAGTAGTTCAGCAGCCAGTCCCGCCGGCACCCGTCGGTCTCGGCGTAGCCGCGCATCATCTCGATCCGGGACCGGTCGATCCGGTGCTGGGACTCGGCCTCCTCGAGCGCGGCGGCCACGGCGGGGCCGACCTCGGCGCCGGGGGCGGCCCGGTAGCCCCGGCGCCGGGCCCGGACGCCGCCGCTGTGCTCGAGCAGGTGCAGGGCCCGGGCCTGGGCGCGCGGACCCAGGCCGGTGTGCTCGCGCAGCTCGGACGCGCGGACCGGCCTTCCCGCCGGACGGCCCGGAAGACCTTCTCCAGGTCCTCCGGATCGGGGGCGGCACCGGCGAAGTACTGCTGCAGCCCCAGGTCCTCGGAGCGGTAGTGCAGCTCGGCCAGAGCGGGCGCGCCGTCCCGGCCGGCCCGCCCGATCTGCTGGTAGTAGCTGTCCAGGGAGTCGGGGATGTCCGCGTGCACCACGAAGCGCACGTCGGGCTTGTCGATGCCCATCCCGAACGCGGTGGTGGCCACCACCACGTCGAGCGCGTTGTCGAGGAAGCGGGCGTGCACGTCCTCCCGCTCCGGCTGCCGGCGCCCGGCATGGTACGCCTCGGCGCGCACCCCGCGCTCGCGCAGCTCGGCGGCGTACTGCTCCGTCTCCCGGCGGGTGGCCACGTAGACCAGGCCGGGCCCGGCCAGGCCCTCGACCTGCCGGAGCAGGGCCCTCCGCTTGTCCCCGGACCCGTGGTGGCGCACCACCCGCAGCTCGATGTTGGGCCGGTCGAAGCTCTGCACGATCACCAGCGGGTCGCGCATGCCCAGCCGTTCCACGATCTCCGCGCGGGTGTGCGGGGAGGCGGTGGCGGTCAGCGCGACCACGGGCGGGTGCCCCAGGCTCTCGACGGTCTCGCTGAGCACGAGGTAGTCGGGGCGGAAGTCGTGGCCCCACGAGGAGATGCAGTGCGCCTCGTCCACCACGAACAGGGACGGCCGGTGCGCGGCGAGGCGCTCCACCGTCTCCTCGCGGGCCAGCTGCTCGGGGGCGAGGAACAGGAACTTCGCCTGCCCGTCCTCCACCGCCGCCCACGCCGCGCGCTCGCGCCGGGCGCCGACCCGGGAGTTCACCGCGAAGGCGACCTCCGCGCCGAGGTCCTCGTTGATCGCCTCCACCTGGTCGTGCTGCAGGGCGATCAGCGGGGAGACCACCACGGCGGTGCCGGGCAGGGCGGCGCCCACCACCTGGTAGATCGCGGACTTCCCGTGGCCGGTGGGCATCACGGCCAGCACGTCCCGGCCCCCGGCCGCCGCCTGCATGGCCTCGGGCTGCCCCTCACGGAGCTCCTCGATGCCGAAGCGGGACGCGGCGACCTCTCGCAGCAGCCTGTCCGTCCGGTCCATGGTGTCCTCCTGGTGTGTCACGGGTGCTCCGCCGGCGCGCCGGGGCCTAGAACGGGAACCGGGCGTGGCCCTCCTCCTGGACGGTGATCCACCGCCGCTCGCTGAACGACTCCACGCCGGCCTGGCCGCCGAACTTCCCGTACCCGGACTCCTGGATCCCGCCGAAGGGCGCCTGCGGCTCGTCGGCCACGGACTGGTCGTTGACGTGCACGATGCCGGTCTTCAGCCGCTGTGCCACCGCGATGCCCTCGCCCAGGTTCTCGGTGATGACACCGGCCGTGAGACCGTAGTTGGTGTTGTTGGCGAACTCCACGGCCTCGTCCGGGCCGTCCACCTCGAAGACGGTGGTGACGGCGCCGAAGATCTCGTCGTGGAAGATGTCCATCTCGGGGGTCACGTCCGTGAGGACGGTGGCGGGGACCAGGGAGTTCTCCAGCCGGTGCCCGCCGGCCCGGAGCACGGCGCCCTTGGCCACGGCGTCGTCGACGAGCGCGTACTGCCGTTCGGCCGACCGGGCGTTGACGGCCGGGCCGATCACCGTGCCCGGGTCGGTCGGGTCGCCGGTGGGCAGGTCCTGCACCTTGCGCGCGAAGCGCTCGGTGAACTCCTCGGCGATGCTGCGGTCCACGAGCACCCGGTCCACCGACATGCAGATCTGCCCGGCGTTCATGTAGGCGCCGAAGGCCGCGGCGTCCACGGCGTAGTCGAGGTCCGCGTCCCGGAGCACCACCAGGCTGTTCTTCCCGCCGAGCTCGAGCACCGCCGGCTTCAGGTGCTGCGCGGCGAGGGTGCCGATGGTGCGGCCCACGGCGGTGGAGCCGGTGAAGTTCACGATCCGCACCCGCTGGTCGGAGATCAGCGCGGAGACCACCTCCGCGGCGTCCGCGCGGTCGTTGGTGACCACGTTGAGCACGCCGGCGGGCAGCCCGGCGTCGACCAGGGCGTCGGCCAGGAACAGCCCGCACGCCAGGGGGGCGTCCTCGCTGGGCTTCAGCACCACGGTGTTGCCCACGGCCAGGGGCACGGCGATGGAGCGCATGCCGAGGATGAACGGGGCGTTCCAGGGCGAGATCGCCGCGACCACCCCGTAGGGCCGGCGCACGGACATCGAGCGCACGCCCGGCATGTCGGTGGCGAGCACCTCCCCCTGGGGCAGGGTGGTGGCGCCGGCGGCCTCGCGCAGGATGTTGGCGGCCAGATGGGTGTTGAACTCGGCCCAGCCGCGGACGCCGCCGACCTCCTTGGCCATGATCTCGGCGCCCTGCTCGATGCGCTCCTCCAGCAGGTCGGCCGCGCGCAGGAAGATCCGGCGCCGGGCGCTGGGGGTGGTGCCGGCCCACTCCTCCGCGGCCGACGCCGCGGCGTCGACGGCGCGGGTCACGTCCTCGGGACCGCCGGCGGCGACGGTGGCGAAGACCTCGCCCGTGTAGGGATTGATGTCCTCGGCGGTCCGGCCGCTGAGGGCGGGCACGTGCTCGCCGTCGATGATCAGGTCTCGGGTGATGCTCATGGCGCACCTTTCGCTGGACGTCGTCCCCGGAGAGGGACCTCGCATGACCGCAAGCTTACTTATCACCCGGGGGATCGCCAACGACACCGGCCGGGTGGACGGGGCGGGCCCGGCCGGGGCGCAGAATGGGGCCTGTGGAACTCGTCGTCGTCGCCGCCCTCGCCATCCTCGTGGGCTCGGTGCTCCAGCGCGTCTCGGGCACCGGGGTCGGGCTCGTCGTCGCGCCCACCCTCGCGCTGCTGCTGGGGCCCGCCACCGGGGTGCTCGTCACCAACGCGACCACGACGGTCTCCGGGTTCCTCATCATGCTCTCGGTGTGGCAGCACGTCGACTGGCGGCGCTTCGCACTGATCGCCCCGGCCGCGGCCGTGGGCGCCGTGCCGGCCGCCCTCGTGGTCCGCGAGCTGCCGGCGGCCTGGCTGCAGGTCGTGGTGGGCGGCGTGGTGCTGCTGGCCCTCACCACCATGTTCGGCCTGCCCCGCCTGCCCGACTGGCCGGGACGGCTGCCGACGGTGCTCGCGGGGACCATCGGCGGGTTCTTCAACACCACCGCCGGGGTGGCCGGGCCGGTCATGGTCATCCACTCCCGGCTGGCCCGCTGGGAGCAGCGGTCCTTCGCCGCGACCCTGCAGCCGGTGTTCATGACGATGGGCGCCCTGTCCGTGCTCACCAAGACGCTGCTCGGGGCCGCCGGGACGGGCGGGCTGCCCCCGTGGTGGGTGGCGCCGGGAGTGGTGCTCACCGTGCTGCTGGGCGTGCGGATCGGCGCGGTCGTCGCCCGCCGCGTGCCGCTGAGCGCGGCACGCACCACCGCCCTCGTGCTCGCCGGCCTCGGCGGCGGGGTGACCCTGGTGCGCGGGCTGCTCGGCGTCCTGTGAGCGCCGGGCCGGGCGGCTCAGTCCCCGCGGGCCCGGCGTGTCGCGGCGTCGTTGGCCTTCTGGATGGCCTCGACCAGCTCCTTCTTGGTCATGTAGGAGCGGCCCTCCACGCCGAGCCGCTTCGCCACCTCGTAGAGGTGCTGCTTCGAGGCGTTGGCGTCCACGCCCCCGGCGGTCCGCGCCCCGGAGTCCCGCCCGCCCGCGGCGTGCTCGTCGGAGGGACCGTACTCCTCCTTGGCCTCCCAGTGGTCGCCGACCTTCTCGTGGGTGTGCTTGAGCGCGCTGTAGGCGGTGCGGGCCGCACGCTCCTCGTCGCCGTACTCCTCCATCGCCGAGTCGTAGGTCTTGGCGAAGGTGTCCTGGGCCTTCCGCCCCGAGCGCTGCAGGGTGGAGGGCAGCTCGGACTTCTTGGCGTGGTCGTCCTTGCCGGTCTTCGGCACGGGATGCTCCTTCTGTCGAGGGTTGTCGGGACGCGGCTCAGAAGACGGGCAGGCCCCCGGTGACGCCGAGGACGGTGCCGCTGACGTAGCTCGCCTCGGCCGGGCAGGCCAGGAAGACGTAGGCGCCGGCCAGCTCGGCCGGCTGGGCGATGCGCCCCAAGGGCGTGTCCTCGCCCATGTGCGCCACCGCGGCGGGCTCCTTGGTGGCCGGCTGCAGCGGGGTCCAGACGGGCCCGGGGGCCACGGCGTTGACCCGGACGCCCGCCGGGCCGAGGTCGGCGGCGAGGTTGGCGGTGACGTTGTTGAGGGCAGCCTTCGTGGCGGCGTAGTCGATCATGGTCGCCGACGGGTCGTAGGCCTGCACGGAGGTGGTGTTGATGATGCTGTCGCCGCGCCCCAGGTGCGGCAGCGCCGCCCGGCTGATCCACAGGGTGCCGTAGAGGTTGGTGCGCACGGCACGCTCCAGGTCCTCCGTGCGCAGCCCCTGCAGCCCGGACTCGCCGCGGGCCCAGTGGTAGCCGGCGTTGTTCACCACGACGTTGAGCCCGCCGAGGCCCTCGACCGCGCGGTCCACGATCTCCTGGCAGCTCTGCTCCTCGCGCAGATCCCCCGGCACCAGGACGGCGGTGCGGCCGGCCTTCTCGATCCACCCGACGACGTCCTGGGCGTCCTCCTGCTCCTCGGGCAGGTAGTTGATCGCGACGTCGGCGCCCTCCCGGGCGAAGGCGATGGCCACGGCCCGGCCGATCCCGGAGTCCCCGCCGGTGATCAGCGCCTTGAGCCCCTCGAGCCGGCCGCGGCCCTGCCAGGAGGACTCCCCGTGGTCGGGCACGGGGTCCATGGCCGCGGTCAGACCCGGCGGGGTCTGCTGCTGCTCGGGCATCCCGCCCTCGTCGTCGGCCATCGACCGGGCGTGCTGCGAGACGGGTCCTTCGGGCATGACGGGCTCCTTCGATCAGGTTGCTTACGGTTCCTCTGCTCCCACCCTAGGAGTCGCGGCCGGTGTTGTCTGCCCCCGGGGCCCACAAAGTTGCGCTCCGCGGATGGACGTCCCTCGACGCTCCGCGAGTTCCGTTGATAGGTTCGCGGCACGCCCTGCCCCGCGCACCGCCCGGTGCGCCGCCGACCCGGGAGAGACCGCATGAGCCCCGACATCAAGCCCCGCAGCCGTCAGGTGACCGACGGCCTCGACGCCACCGCCAGCCGCGGAATGCTCCGCGCCGTGGGCATGGGAGACGCCGACTGGGAGAAGCCCCAGGTGGGCATCGCCAGCTCCTGGAACGAGATCACCCCCTGCAACCTGTCCCTGGACCGGCTCGCCCAGGGCGCCAAGGAGGGCGTCCACGCCGGCGGCGGGTACCCGCTGCAGTTCGGCACGATCTCCGTCTCGGACGGGATCTCCATGGGCCACCAGGGGATGCACTTCTCGCTGGTCTCCCGCGAGGTCATCGCCGACTCGGTGGAGACCGTGATGCAGGCTGAGCGCCTCGACGGCTCCGTGCTGCTGGCCGGCTGCGACAAGTCCCTGCCCGGCATGCTCATGGCCGCCGCCCGCCTGGACCTGGCCTCCGTGTTCCTCTACGCCGGGACCATCGCCCCGGGGTGGGTGAAGCTGACGGACGGGACCGAGAAGGACGTCACCCTGATCGACGCCTTCGAGGCCGTGGGCGCGTGCAAGGCCGGGCTCATGGGCCGGCAGGACCTGGACCGGATCGAGCGGGCCATCTGCCCCGGTGAGGGCGCCTGCGGCGGAATGTACACGGCCAACACGATGGCGTCCGTGGCCGAGGCCCTCGGGATGAGCCTGCCCGGCTCCGCCGCCCCGCCCTCGGCGGACCGGCGGCGCGACCAGTTCGCCCACCGCTCCGGGGAGGCCGTCGTCGAGATGCTCCGCCAGGGCATCACGGCCCGGGACATCCTCACCCGGGAGGCCTTCGAGAACGCGATCACGGTGCTCATGGCCCTCGGCGGGTCCACCAACGCCGTCCTGCACCTGCTCGCCATCGCGCACGAGGCGGGGGTCGAGCTCTCCCTGGAGGACTTCGACCGGATCGGCGACCGCGTCCCGCACCTGGCCGACGTCAAGCCGTTCGGCCGCTACGTGATGAACGACGTCGACCGCCACGGCGGCATCCCGGTGGTCATGAAGGCCCTGCTCGACGCCGGGCTGCTGCACGGCGGTGTCCTCACCGTCACCGGGCGGACGCTCGCCGAGAACCTCGCGGTGATCGACCCCGACCCGGTGGACGGGGAGGTCATCCGCACCCTCGACAACCCGATCCACCGCACCGGCGGCATCACGATCCTGCACGGGTCCCTGGCCCCGGAGGGGGCCGTGGTGAAGTCGGCCGGGTTCGACGCCGAGGCCTTCGAGGGTCCCGCCAGCGTGTTCGAGCGCGAGCAGGCGGCGATGGACGCCCTGGAGGCGGGGCGGATCACGGCCGGGGACGTGCTGGTCATCCGCTACGAGGGGCCCAAGGGCGGGCCCGGGATGCGGGAGATGCTGGCCATCACCGGCGCGATCAAGGGCGCGGGCCTGGGCAAGGACGTCCTGCTGCTCACGGACGGCCGCTTCTCCGGCGGGACCACCGGCCTGTGCATCGGCCACATCGCGCCGGAGGCGGTCGACGGCGGACCGGTCGCCCTCGTGCGCGACGGCGACCGGATCCGGGTGGACCTCACCACCCGCCGCCTCGACCTGCAGGTGGACGAGGAGGAGCTGGCCCGGCGCCGCAGCGGATGGGCCCCGCTGCCCCCGCAGTACGAGGGCGGGGTGCTGGGCAAGTACGCCAAGCTGGTGCGCTCGGCCTCGGTCGGGGCGGTCACCGGCTGAGCACGCCGGGCGCTCCGGCTGCCGGCACGTGCAGGGCCCCCCGACCGCAGTGCGGTCGGGGGGCCCTGCACGTGCCCGCGGGTCCTAGACCGCACCACCGGCGGGACGGCCGTCGGTGCGTCCGGAGGTCGGGTCGACGTCCACGTCCGCGTCCACGGCGGGATCGGTCAGCGCGGGACCGGTGGGCGCGACCGGGGGGACCTCGCCGGGCACGGCCGTCTCGGGGGCCACCGGCGTGACCGTGGGGGTCGTGGGGGCCGGAGGCGCATCCGCCTCGAAGGTGACCGGCTCCGTGTCCTCGTCGGAGTCCTTCTTCTTGGCGGCCGCGGCGGCACCGGCGGCGGCCACGCCGGCGGCGGCGACGCCCGCGGCGACCACCTTGCCGGAGATCCCGGCCTTGCCGTCGTCACCGCGGGAGGCGGCGGCGGCCTCGACGCCGGGGGTGCCGACGGGGGCGCCCTCGTCGACCGAGCCGCGCCACGCCCCGGTGGCGTACCCCTCGTCCTCGATGAACTTCTTGAACCGCTCGAGGTCGCCCTCGGCCTGGTTCTCCACCACGTTGAGCTTGTCCCCGGCCTTCTCCACGAGACCCTCGGGCTCGTACTCCAGGACGAGGTGCACCTCGGTCCGGCCGTTGCCGGCGTCGTGGAACATCACGGTGCCGGCGTTGGTGGCTCCCTCGGTGGCGGCCCAGGAGACCCGGCTGTCCGGGACCTGGTCGACGATCCGCGCCTCCCACTGGCGGCGGACGCCGCCGATCTCGGCGACCCACTCGAGCCGGGAGTCGCTCAGCTGGCGGACGCTCTTGACGCCGTTCATGAACTGGGGGAAGTCCTCGAACTGCGTCCACTGGTTGTACACCGTGCTCAGGGGCACGTCGACCACAACGGTTTTCTCGACCTTGGTGCTCATGGCATCTCCTTCGATCTGTCTCGTCGGTCCGGGATGGCGAACGACTGCGAATTCGCCAGTGTGCTTACGGTACCCCTCCGGTCCGGCAGATGGCCAGCACTCAGGCGCCCTCCGCCAGCAGCGGCGCCACCCGGTACGGGATGACGGTGCGCAGGAACATGCTCGTGGAGGTCCGCAGGATCCCGGGGCACAGCCGGATCTCCTCGGAGACCCGGTAGAGGTCCTCGGGGTCCTTCGCCACCACCCGGCACAGCAGGTCCGTCTGCCCGGCCGGGGCGAACACCTCGATGACCTGCGCGATGGCCTGCAGCCCGGCGATCGCCTGGTCCAGCTGGTGCTGGTCCAGCTCCACCGCCACGCTGGCGGCCAGGCCGTAGCCCAGTGCGGCGGGCGTCACCCGGGTGCTGTGCGGGCGCAGCGCACCCCCGGTCCGGTACCGCTCGAGCCGGGCGTGGATGGTGCCGCGCGCCAGCCCGGTGCGCTGGGCCAGGGCGAGCACGGTCATGCGCGGGTCCTCGTCCAGGGCCGCCAGGATCCTCCGGTCCGTCGCGTCCAGTCCGGCGCCCCCGGCCCCGGAGTTCGTCATGCTGACCACCGTCACTCCTCCACGCAGCCCGTTCTTGGTCGTTCTGATCAACTTGAGACTAGACGTTTGCGCAGGGTGTCGTGGAGGTTGTGAACTGATGATCACACGGTGCACCAGCTGATCGGCGACGGCGCACCCGACCGGCGCAGGCCGCCCACGAGGCGTCCCGCGCCCGAACCGCTCACCACCCCGCAGCGGCAGGTCCTCCCGGCCCGCGGGAGCTCCCCGGAGCTCCCGCGGGCCGAGCACCTCCCGGGTCCGCTCAGCGGCGCCCGGCCACCGACCGTCGGCAGGCGGGTTAGGGCGCCACCAGGACCCGGACGGTGCTGAGCACGACGGCGGCGACGCCGATCCGCGCGAACCCGCCGTCCGTCCGGCCGCGCTCAGGCCCCGGGCGGCACGGTGCGCGCGAACCCGTCGCCCGTCCGGCCGCGCTCAGGCCCCGGGCGGCACGGTGCGCGCGAACGCGGCCTGGGTCCGGACGGGGACGAAGCCCACGGAGCGGTAGAGCGCGTCGGCGCGCGTGGGGTTCGCGGTGTCCACGGTCAGCTCCATCGTGGCCCACGCCCCGTCCGCCGCGGCGGCGGCCACGGCGCCCAGCAGCACCGCCCGCGCCAGCCCCCGGCCGCGGGCCTCCTGCCGCGTGCCCACGAGGTCCACGTAGAGGACGCCCTCGCGCCACTGGCTCACGACGCAGTAGGCCAGGATCCGGCCGCCGGGCTCCCGGACCACCCGCCACAGGTCCTTGCGGGCGCTGCGGGCGCCCACCAGGTCCGCCCAGGCCTCCGGCGACCGCGCCGTGGAGCCCCAGTGGGTCGAGAAGGCGTCGTTGTGCGCGAGCCGCAGCTCCTCGGCCAGGGCGTCCTCGTACGGCTCGGCGCGGGCGTCGAGCGGGCCTGGGGGCGGACCGGGCAGCGGCCGTTCCATGTCGGTGAACCACCGCGCCGGGGCGTAGCCGCGTCCGGCGAGGAAGGTCCGGGCCTCCGCGCCGTCGATCCCGCCCGAGGCGGAGAGCTGCACGGCGGCGCCCGGGTGGCGCCGGCCGGCGATCCCCAGGGCGCGCGGCTCCATGCGCTCGAACAGCGCGGTGGCGATGCCCCGGCCGCGCCACCGCGGGTGCACCCCGCCGCCGAGGTGCGCGCGGGCCAGGCCCTCGGCGGTCAGGGCCGTGCTCACGTGCACCTGCCCGTAGGCCACCAGGGTGCGGCCGGCCCAGACGCCCCAGGTGTCCGCGGCGGCGTCCACGCCGGCCTGGACGAGCTCCTCGGCCAGGTCGTCGGGCTCATAGGTCTCCCCGGTGCCGTCCGCCGCGGCCAGCGCGCGGATCAGCGCGGACCACGCGGGCGTGTCCTGGAGGGTCAGCGGGCGGAAGGTCGGGTCCGTGTCGCGGGTCACAGCACGGACGCTAGCCGATCCGCGGCCCTTCCGGGCGCATCCGGCGGGTGCGGCAGGACCGGGCCGCGCCGCTGCGGGGCTCAGTCGTCCCAGCCCTCCTGCGGGGTGGCGCAGGACTCCCGGAAGACGTACTGGGAGATCCGCCGCCGCTCGCGGGAGGACCAGTCGATCGCGGGCCGGCGGTGCGCCTCCGGCACGTAGCCGAGGCGGTAGACGGCCATGAGCTCGAGCTCCTCGGGCACCTCCAGCAGCTCCACGATCTCGGCCCACCGGGCCGGGGCCTCCATGGGGAAAGAGACGAACTGGATGCCCATGCCCAGCTCCACCGTGGTGAGCCAGAGGTTCTCCATCGCCGCGCCCATCGAGAACAGCGAGTAGAACCCGGAGAGCTCCCCGGGCCGGTACTCGCGGCGGTCGAGCATCACGCCCAGCAGCAGCGGCGCCCCGGCGACGAGCTTGTGGTTCTCCGAGCCCAGCGTCTGCGGCACCCGCAGCCGGTTCATCATGGCCTGCCCGCCCGGGGTGAACGCCTTCTTGGTGAACGGGCGCAGCACGGCGGGGAGCTTGTCGAAGAGCATCCCGAAGCGCTGCTCCTCCATCTCCTGCTTGCTGAAGCGGAAGTAGCGCTTGTACCGGTCGAAGAACGTCCCCTCCGCCATCACCTGGGTCATGGACTCGGCACTGATCCGGGCGATCCGGTCGATGGTCCCCCGGTCCTCGATCAGCACGAAGCGCCACGGCTGGCTGTTGAACTGGGAGGGCGCCGCCGCGGCGGTGCGCAGCAGCAGCCGCTGGTGCTCCGGGGACACCGGGTCCGGCAGGAACGGCCCGTTGGTGGTGCGGCGGTTGAAGACGACGTCGAGGAACTCCATGTGCTCTCCGGTTCGGTCGGTGCGGTCAGCGCGCGCGGTCGGCGCGGGCTCGGATCAGGGCGGTGGCGTAGAACGGCGCCGCGGACAGTGCCGCCACGGCGTGCCGGCGCGGGTGGCCCTGGGCGGGCGTGCCCACGTGCGGCAGGGCGGCCAGCGGCAGCAGCGCCGGCGCCAGCGCACGGGCGGCCGCCCGCCGCGCGGCGGAGGACGAGCCGGCGCCGAGCAGCGTGGCCAGGGCCGTCGTCGTCGTCGTGGCGATGTAGAGGGCGTGGTGGATCCAGCGGAACCGGCCCGTGTGCACGAGCCCGGCCCCCACGGAGGCCCCCAGCGCGGCGTTGGCCGCCCAGCACGCGCTCGCCAGGCCGATCCACGGCCCGGGCGGCGGGCCCGAGGCCCGCACGGTGTCTCCCACGGGACTCCCCTTCCGGTCTCCCCTCCGGCACCGGACGGGAGGCCCAGTCTAGTGACGCCCGGGCGCGAGGGCTCCGCGGCGCCGCTCCTTGGCGAAACGTGCCGGGTCGCACGAGAATGGGCAGATGCTCCGCTTCGCCCCGCACCCGCGCCCCGACCTCTCCCGGCGGGACTCCGGGCTGCAGGAGCTCATGGACGACCCCGACTGCGACCTCGGCGCCCTGCGGCGCACCTACGCGCGCTTCGAGGCGATCAACTTCCTGCTCGCCGGGTGGTCGGCCGCCTACCGGCGGCGGATCCGCCCGCTGGCCGTCCCCGGCCGGCCCCTGACCGTCCTCGACGTGGGCTCCGGCGGCGGGGACGTCGCCCGGGCCCTGGCCCGCTGGGCGCACCGGGACGGCGTCGACCTGCGGGTCACGGGCGTGGACCCGGACGCCCGCGCCCACGAGTGGGCGGTGGCGCGCACCGCCCGCTGGTCGGCCCGGCGGACGCACCTGACGCCACCGGCCTTCCGGCGCACCACCAGCCGCGAGCTCGTCGCGGCGGGCGAGACCTTCGACGTGGTGGTCTCCAACCACCTGCTCCACCACCTGGCCCCGGAGCAGGTGCGGGGCCTCGTGGCGGACTCGGAGCGGCTGGCCCGCCGCCTCGTGGTGCACAACGACCTGGTGCGCAGCCCCGCGGCCTACCGGCTGTACTCGGTGGGCGTCCTGCCCCTGGCCCCGGGCTCCTTCCTGCGCACCGACGGGCTGCGCTCCCTGCGCCGGGCCTACGTCCCCGACGAGCTGCGCGCGCTGGCCGGGCCGGGCTGGGAGGTCCGCCCGGGCACGTTCGCCTACCAGCAGCTGGTGCGCGCGCGTTCACTTCCGGTTCAGCCGAGTGGCGCACCCTGACAGCGACGACCACACGAGCGGGCCGGACCGGCCCGGGAACGGAGACCACGTGAAGATCGCGATCCTCGGAGGCGACGGCTTCTGCGGCTGGCCCGCCGCACTGCACCTGTCGGCCCGGGGCCACGACGTGCTCGTCGTCGACAACTTCTCCCGGCGCGCCATCGACGCCGACCTCGGCACCGAGTCGCTGACCCCCATCCGCGACCTGGACGAGCGCCGCGCGGCGTGGGCGGAGGTCACCGGCCGCAGGATCGACGCCGCGGAGCTCGACCTGGCCCAGGACTACGAGGAGTTCCTCGGGCTGCTGCGCAGCGAGCGCCCGGACGCCGTGGTGCACTTCGCGGAGCAGCGGGCCGCGCCCTTCTCCATGAAGACCCCCCGGACGAAGCGCTACACGGTGGACAACAACGTCAACGCCACGCACAACGTGCTGTGCGCGATCGTGGAGTCCGGTCTGGACGTCCACCTGGTGCACCTGGGCACCATGGGCGTCTACGGGTACGGCACCGCCGGGATGCAGATCCCCGAGGGCTACCTGGACGTGGAGGTCCCCGGCCCGCACGGCAACGTCCCCCAGGAGATCCTCTACCCCTCCAACCCCGGCTCCCTCTACCACATGACCAAGGTGCTGGACCAGACCATGTTCGCGTTCTACGCCAAGAACGACGGGCTGCGGATCACCGACCTGCACCAGGGCATCATCTGGGGCACCAGCACCGTGGAGACGGCGCTCGACGAGCGGCTGGTCAACCGCTTCGACTACGACGGCGACTACGGCACCGTGCTCAACCGGTTCCTGGTCCAGGCGGCGGTCGGCCATCCGCTGACGGTGCACGGCACCGGGGGGCAGACCCGGGCGTTCATCCACATCCAGGACATGGTCCGGTGCGTCGAGCTGGCCCTGGCGCACCCCCCGGCGGCCGGGGACCGGGTGAAGATCTTCAACCAGATGACCGAGACCCACCGGGTCCGCGACCTCGCCCAGCTGGTCTCCGAGCTCACCGGCGCGCAGGTCGAGACGGTGCCCAACCCCCGCCAGGAGTCCGCGGAGAACGACCTGCACGTGGTCAACGAGGCCTTCCTGAGCCTGGGCCTGCAGCCCACGACCCTCTCGGAGGGTCTGCTCCTGGAGGTCGAGCAGACGGCCGAGCGCTGGGCGCACCGCGTGGACCTCTACCGGATCCCGGCGACCTCCGTGTGGAACGGGCGGCGCCGGCCGGGCGTCCCCGCCTCGGCGTCCCGCCCGGCGCCGGTGGGCGCCTGAGCCGGCGGATGCGGATCGCGCTGTTCACGGACGTCTTCCTGCCCAACGTCGACGGGGTGGTGACCCGGCTGCTGCGCACCCTCGACGAGCTCGGCGACCTCGGCCACGAGGTCCTGGTGCTCACCCCGGGGCGGCCGCCGGAGGCGTACGGGCCGCACCGGGTGGTCCGGGCCCGGTCCGTCACCTTTCCCTGGTACCCCGACATCCGGGGCGGGCTGCCCACCCCGGCGGCCGAGCGCGCCGTGACGGCGTTCCGCCCGGACGTGGTGCACGCGGTGAACCCGGTGTGGTTCGGCGCCTGGGGCGCCCTCTCGGCCCGGTGCCGGGACCTGCCGCTGCTGGCCTCCTTCCACACCGACGTGCCGCAGTACATGAGCGCCCTCGGCCTCGGACCCCTGCGCGGGGGTGTGGAGCGGTGGATCCGCGCCACCCACAACCTGGCCCGGGTCAACCTGTGCACGTCCGGGCCGATGCTCGAGCGGGCCGCCGGGATGGGCGTGCGGGACCTCGCGCTGTGGCCCAAGGGCGTGGACACCCGGCTCTTCTCGCCCGCGAAGGCCTCCCCCGCCGTGCGCCGGCGCCTCACCGGCGGGCACCCGGAGGAGCGGCTGGTGCTCTCCGTGGGGCGGCTGTCCAAGGAGAAGAACCTCGAGGCCCTGCTCGAGCCGATCCGGCGGTTGCCGGGCACCCGGCTCGCCGTGGTCGGCACGGGCCCGCACCGGGCGGAGCTCGAGCGGCGCTTCGCCGGCACCCCGACGACCTTCGTCGGGCCGCTGGCCGGGGAGGAGCTCGCCGCCGCCTATGCGTCCGCGGACGTGTTCGCGTTCCCGTCCACCACCGAGACCCTCGGTCTGGTGGCCCTGGAGTCCCTGGCCAGCGGGGTGCCGGTGGTCGGCGCCCGGGCCGGCGGCATCCCGTTCGCGGTCGCCGACGGGCGGACGGGTCTGCTCGCCGCCCCCGGCAGCGCCGACGAGCTCACGGCGCACCTCACCCGGCTGCTCGGCGACGACGCGCTGCGCGCCCGCATGGGCGCGGCCGGCCGCGCCGACGCCGAGGGGCACGGCTGGCGGGCCGCGACGGAGGCGCTCGTGGGCTTCTACGACCAGACGGTCGAACGGCACCGGACCCGCCGGGAGCGGCCCGGCCGCGGTGTCCCCGGGGGCGTGTCCCGGGGAGCCCGGACACGCCCCCGGTCCCGGACGCGGCGCTGACGGCCCGGCCGGGGGCGCCGGCGCGGCCCCGGCCGGGGCCCCACCGGCCGGGGCCTTCACTATTGCCAACAAGTGCTACCGGCACGTAGTTTGACGGCACAGCAGTCCTTCGGCCGCCGCCCAGGCGCCCTACCGCTCGGCGGGGCCCCTGCGAGCCGCCGCGCGACCAGCAGCACGACGTCTCCTGTCGCCTCCGCCACCGCGCGCGGACGGGTGACGCCGGAGGGGTCCTGCCGCGCGCTGCAGCCCGCGGGACCGGCCCGGGGCCACGACCGGATTCAGGAGACACACGAGATGACCGCTGCCAAGACCTGGGCCGCCGCGGGGTCCGCGGCCACGATGCTGGTGGGGGGCCTCGTCCTGGGCGCCCCGGCCGCCGTCGCCGCACCCGGCGACGCCGCCTGCCTGCAGGCCACGAGCCAGCTCGACGCCGCGCTGGCCGGCGCCGGCATCACCCCCGACGCCATCATGTCCCTCGACCGGACCGCGGACGCCGTGGCCACCGCCGAGGCGCAGTACACCGCGCTGGTGGTGAACGCGGGCGGTCCGAGCTTGGCGGAGCTCCAGGCCGCCGCGACGGCGCTGGCGGCGGCCCAGGAGTCCGGTGACCCGGTGGCCCTGGCCCAGGCAGAGGCCACGATCGCCGAGCTGGACGCGGCGCTGGCCGCCGCCCTCGGCACCGTGGACCCCGCCGCCCTCGAGGCGGCGGTCGTCGAGACCGGCGCGGCGTTCGACGCGCTCCTGGCGGAGCTGGTGCTCGACGAGGCGACCGTCGACCAGCTCCTCGTGCTGCTGGAGCAGGCCGTCGTGGCCTGCGAGGGCGGGCTCGGCCAGCTCCCCGTCGGTGCCCCCGTGGCCCCGGCACCCGCCGCCCCGGTGGAGGCCGCTCCCGTGGTGGGAGCTCCCGTGGTGGAGGCTCCCGCCGAGACCGCTCCGGTGGCCGTCAACCCGGGGCTCAACATGCAGACCGCGGCCGCGGAGCCGGCCGAGGGGCCGGGCACGGGCCTGCTGGCCGCTCTGTTCGCCGCCGGGGCGGCGCTGTCGGCAGCGGCCGTGCTGCGGCTGCGCCGGCGCGGCCGGGCCTGAACCGTACGGCCGTGCCGAGGGTCCGCACGGGCCCTCGGCACGGCCGGACCGGTCCGCCGGTCCGGGAACGTCAGCCGCGCGTCACGGCGCTGCTGCCCTCGGTGGGCGCGGTGGGGGGATCCAGCACGGCCACGAGCCGGGCGAGGTCGTGGGCCGCGGTGATGACCAGGCGCCCTTCGTGCCCCGAGGGGTCCGTGATCTCGGAGCTGAGCCGCCCCGCCAGGGAGCGGACCCGCTCGGCGGCCTCCGCCGGGTCCTCCCCCGCGGCCCACGCCCGCACGCCGTCGGCGGAGGACTGCGCCGCCTCGGCGAGCCGGCTGCTGAGGGCCGCGGGGATCACCCAGTCGTGCCCCTTGTGGTCGTAGAGCTCACGCAGTGCGTCCGTGAACCCCCGGAGGTGGAAGACCACGCTCTCGAGCTGGAGCATCGCGGCGTACCCCGGGTCCGTCTGCCGCCCGCGCCGGAGGAGCACGCGGGGGTTGCCCCGGGCGCTCTGCGCGGACTCGTCCACGGCCTCGCGGACCTCGGCCGTGATCCGCACGAGCGAGTGGTTGCGCTCCGCCCAGTCCCGTCCCGCGGTGGTCCCGGGCTCGGCCAGCTCCCCGGCGGCGTCCTCGAGGTAGTCCACGACGACGCCCTGCAGCCGGTCCAGCTGCAGGCGGGCGGTGCGGAAGTCCAGCGGCGGGAAGACCAGCGCGTTGACGAGCAGGCCGATCGCGACCCCCACGGACATCTGGACCAGGAAGCCGGCGGAGAAGCCCTCGGCGTCCTGGCCGCCGACGATCAGCACGAACAGCGCCCCCACGGGCACGTACTCCGCCCCGGCCCCGAGCCGGCGGATCCCGGCCAGCAGCACGCCGATGCCCACCGCCACGGCGACCGTCACCAGGTTCGGGTCGCCGACCAGCAGCACCCCGGCGGCGAGGGCGATGCCCAGGGCGATGCCGGCCACGGTCTGCAGGCCCGCGCGCACCGAGCCGAACACGGTGGGGTACATCGCGGAGATCGCCCCGAGGGGCGCGTAGTACGGGTACTGGTCGATCACCCCCGGCATCCGCTGGGCCACGACCCAGGACAGGGCCACCGCCAGGGACGTCTTGAGGGCGAGCAGGATCCTGGCGCCGCGTATGGTGTGCACCCCGACATCCTACGGACCGGCCGGTAGGATCGAGCCGCCCTCCCGAATTCCCCCGGGAGGCCCGCGAGGAGATCGACCACGAAGGGGCCCTCTTGAGCCGACCGCCGCACCGGCGCCTGCTGCTGGTCCTCGCCGTGGGTCTGGGCGGCGCTTTCGGGACCGGTGCCCGCCACGGGGTCTCGGTGGCGCTGCCGGTGGTGTCCGGCTGGCCGGTGGCCACCCTGGCGGTGAACCTGCTCGGGTCCTTCCTGCTGGGGATGCTCCTGGAGGCCCTCCTGCTGCGCGGCGAGGAGACCCCCCGCAGGCTGCTGCTGCGACTGGGCGCCGGGACCGGTTTCCTGGGCGGGTTCACGACGTTCTCCTCCCTCGCCCTCGAGGTGCAGCGGATGCTCTCGGCCGGGGCGCCCGGCCAGGCGCTGGCCTACGTGGGGCTCTCCCTGGCCGGCGGCTTCGCCGCGTGCCTCGCCGGCGCCCTCCTCGCCGCCCGGGGACGCCGCGCGTGACCGCCCTGCTGATCTGCCTCCTCGGCGGGGTCGGGGCGACGGCCCGGTTCGTCGTCGACGGGGTGCTGCGCCGGCGCGCGGCGACGTCCTTCCCGGTCGGCACGGTGACCGTCAACGTGACGGGGTCCTTCCTCGCCGGGCTGCTCACCGGCGCCGCACTGGCCGGGGCGCTGGGCGGTCCGGCCGTCACCGCGGCCGTCACCGGCTTCTGCGGCGGCTACACCACCTTCTCCACCGCGATGGCCGACACCGTGCGGCTGGCCCGCGACGGGCAGGTGCGGGACGCGGTGCTCAACGCCGTGGGCACCGCAGCGCTCACCGTGCTCGCCGTGCTCGCCGGGCTGGCCGCGGCCGCGCCGCTGTTCTGAGCACCGGGTCGTCCGCCGGCGCGGGGACATCCGTCGCCGGCGCCGCGGTCCGTGCCGCCGAGCGTCGCGGCACCGGTGCACGGGCCGGTCCGCGGCCCCGTCGTTGCCGCCCCGTGCGCGGGCTCAGGCCTCGACGCGCAGCTCGTTGCCCGGGATCGAGGCCAGCAGCCTCCGGGTGTAGGGGTGGCGCGGGTTCGTGAAGATCTCCTCGCTCGGGGCCGCCTCCACGAGCTCGCCGTCCTTCATCACGCACACCTCGTCGGAGATGAGCCGGACCACCGCGAGGTCGTGGGAGATGAACAGGTAGGACAGCCCGAACTCCTCCTGCAGCCGGCCCAGCAGGTCCAGGATCTGCTTCTGCACGAGCACGTCGAGCGCGGACACCGGCTCGTCGCACACGATGAGCTCCGGCTGCAGCGCCAGGGCCCGCGCGATCGCCACGCGCTGGCGCTGGCCGCCCGAGAGCTCGTTGGGGTAGCGGTTGACCGTGGAGGGCGGCAGGGCCACCTCCTCGAGCAGCCACTTCACCCGGTCCCGCCGCTCGCCCCGGTCGCCGCGGCCGTAGGTGGACAGCGGCTCCTCGATGATCCGCCCGATGGTGAACATGGGGTTCAGGGAGGAGTAGGGGTCCTGGAAGATCGGCTGCACGCGCTGCCGGAACCCCGCCAGCTCCTTGCCGCGCAGACCCGTCACGTCCTGGCCGTCGAACCGGATCGAACCGGAGGTGGGCTCGTAGAGCTTCAGCAGCATCCGCGCCGTCGTCGTCTTGCCGGACCCGGACTCCCCCACGATCGCCACGGTCCTGCCCCGGGGCACGGTGAGCGAGACGTCGCGGACCGCCGTGAAGTCGGGCTGTCCCAGCCGCCCCTTGAACACCTTCGTGAGGTCCTCGATCACCACGAGCGGCTCGCGCGCGGATCGGGGGTCGGACGCGGGGGCCGGCCCGGGAGCGGGGGCCGCGGAGACCGCGGCGGGAACGGTCGTCGAGCCCTGCCCCGGGACCGCCGCAGGGCTCCGCTGCGGCTCCGCCGCCGGCCCGCGGCCGTCCCCGCCGCCGGCGGCACGCCGACGCGGGCCGCCGCCACCGAGGGCGCCGCCTGCACGAGCCGGCGCGTGTACTCGTGCTGCGGGTCCTCCAGCACCTGCGCGGACGGACCGGCCTCCACGATGCGGCCCCGGTGCATCACCACGATGTCCTGGGCGCGCTCGGCGGCCAGACCGAGGTCGTGGGTGATGAGCAGCACGGACGTGCCGATCTCCTCGGTCATCCGCTCGATCTGGTCCAGGATGGTCCGCTGCACGGTGACGTCCAGGGCGGAGGTCGGCTCGTCGGCGATGAGCAACCGCGGCCGGCAGGCGAGCCCGATCGCGATGAGGGCGCGCTGGCGCATGCCGCCGGAGAACTCGTGCGGGTACTGGGCGGCGCGGCGCTCGGGCTCGGGCAGGCCGGCGGCCGCCAGGACCGCGACGACGTGCTCGTGCACGTCCTTGCGGGTGGCCAGGCCGTGCACGAGCAGCGTCTCGGCGACCTGCTGCCCCACCGTGGTCACGGGGTTGAGGTTGGACATGGGATCCTGCGGCACCAGGCCGATCTGGCGGCCGCGGACGGCTCGCATCCGGGACTCGTCGAGGCCCACGAGCTCCTGTCCGGCGAACCGCACGGACCCGCCGGTGACCCGGCCGTTGCCGGGCAGCAGGCCGATCACGGACATCGCCGTGGTGGACTTGCCCGAGCCGGACTCCCCGACGATGGCCAGGGTGCGTCCCTGGCGCAGCGTCAGGGACGCCGCGTGGACGGCCTGGACCGGCCCGTTCATCGTCGTGAACGCCACGGCGAGGTCCTCGACCTCGAGCAGGGGGGCGTCGGCCGCCCCGGGGGCGGTATCTGCTGCGGTCATCGCTGGGTGCACCTCACGCGGTTCGGGACTTGGGGTCGAGGGACTCCCGCAGGGACTCTCCCAGCAGGGTGAAGCCCAGGGCGGTGACGGCGATGCACAGCCCGGGCAGGAACGCCAGCTGCGGGGCGATCGCCAGCTCGGCCTGGGCGTAGGTGAGCATCCGGCCCCACTCCGCCGTCTGCGGCACGCCGCCCCCCAGCCCCAGGAAGGACAGGGCGGCCGCGTCGATCACCGCCGTGGCCAGGGTCAGGGTGCCCTGCACGATGACCGGCCCGGTGCTGTTGGGCAGCAGGTGGCTCATGGTGATGGTGCTCCGGGACAGTCCCAGGGTCTGGGCCGCCAGGACGTAGTCCGCCCCCTTCTGGGAGAGCATCGAGGAGCGCAGCAGCCGGGCGAAGATGGGCACCTGCGAGGCGCCGATCGCGATCATCACGGCCCACTGGCTCTGGCCCATGATCGCGGCGATGGACACCGCGAGGAGCAGGTTGGGCACGGAGAGCAGGATGTCGACGAAGCGCATGATGACGCTGTCCACCCAGCCGCCGAAGCCGCCCGCCAGCAGACCGAGCAGCATCCCGCCGGCCAGCCCCAGCGCGGTGGAGACCACGCCGATGACCAGGGAGGCACGGGCGCCCCAGATCAGCTTGGACAGCAGGTCCCCGCCGAAGCGGTCCAGGCCCAGCGGGTAGCCTCGACGTCGCCGGGGCCGGGGATCTCGGTGGGGGTGATCTCGGTGCGCCCGGGCAGCTCCTCGCCGCCGAACGGGGCGAGCCACGGGGCGAGGAGGGCGACGAGCAGGAACACGCCCACGATCACGGCGCCGGCGATGGCCGCGGGGTTGCGGCGCAGCCGCCGGAAGGCGTCCTTCCACAGGCTCGTGCCGGTCTGCTCGGCGGTGCCCGGGACGACCGCGACGGACTCGGGGCCCTCGGTGTGCGCGGGCCCGGAGGGGGCGGGGGGAAGTGTGGCACTCATTGAACACGCACCCGGGGGTCGATGAGGCTGTAGGAGATGTCCACCAGCAGGTTGATCAGGGAGTAGGCCAGGGCGATGAAGATGATGAAGCCCTGCAGGACGGGGTAGTCCAGGTTGAAGATGGCGTCCCGCAGGAACCGGCCGATGCCGTTGAACGCGAAGACGGTCTCGGTCAGCACCGCCCCGGAGATCAGCAGGCCGGTCTGCAGGCCGATGGTCGTGACCACGGGCAGCATGGCGTTGCGCAGGATGTAGCGGCCGCGGATGAGGCTGCGCGTCAGCCCCTTGGCGCGGGCGGTGCGCACGTAGTCGGCGCTCTGCACCTCCAGCACCGAGGCGCGGGTGATGCGCACGATGATCGCCAGCGGGATCGTGCCCAGGGCCACCCCGGGCAGGATCAGGTGCAGGAACGCGTCCCACGCGGCGTCCCACTCCCCGGTGAGCAGACCGTCGAGGACGAAGAAGTTGGTGTAGTGCGTCGCGTCGATGCGCGGGTCCTGCCGCCCGTCCGCGGGGAAGAGCGGCACCTTGATGGCGAGCAGCCACTTGAGGATGAACGCCAGGAAGAAGACGGGCACGGTGATCCCCAGCAGGGACAGCACCACGGATGAGTGGTCGAGGGGCCGGCCGCGGTGGCGGGCGGCCACGTAGCCCAGCGGGACTCCCACGCCCACCGCGAAGACCAGCGCCACGAGGGCGAGCTCCAGGGTGGCCGGGAAGCGGGTGAGGAACTCCTCGACCACGGGCCGGCCGGTCACGATGGAGGCACCGAAGTCCCCCCGGAGGAGCTGGCCCATGTAGACGAAGTACTGCTCGACCAGGGGCCGGTCGAAGCCGTAGACCTCGTTGATGCGGGCCACGGCCTCGGGGGTGGCCTTGTCCCCCAGCAGGGCCGTGGCGGGCCCTCCGGGGAGGGCCCGGACCCAGGCGAAGAGCAGGATCGACAGGCCGAGGAGGGTGGGGATCAGCAGGGCGAGCCGCTTGCCGATGACGCGGAGCATTCCGGTCCTTCCGGGCGGAGAGGGGCAGGGGGAAGACCGTCGGGAGACGGGGCGGCCCGGGGACGGCGCGTGCGCCGCCCCCGGGCCCGGGGCTCACTCGCTGAGCTGGATCCGGTTGAAGACCTCGTCGTTGACCGGGCTCACCGGGTAGGACTCCACGCGGGCGTCGAAGGCGAGCGACGGCGCCGGGTTGGCCAGGGGCACGGCCGGCAGCTTCTGCATGATCTGGTCGTTGATCTCCTCGTAGACCGGGGTCTGCTTCTCGACGCTGGTCAGCTCGCGGGCGTCGGCCAGCGCCTGGAACAGCTCGGGGTCGTCGAAGCCGAACTCGGGCTTCTCCTGGCCGAAGAACACGCCCACGAAGTTGTCGGTGTCGTTGTAGTCACCGGTCCAGCCCAGCAGGTGCAGATCGTGGTCGGAGGTGCCGTTGACCCGGTCCAGGTAGTCCGGGGACCACTTGTCCGGCTGCGGGTTGACGGTGATGCCCACCTCCTCGAGCTGCGCGGTGAGCGTGGTGAACGTCTGCTCCGGGTTGGGCATGTAGGGCCGCGAGACGCCCGTGGGGTAGCTGAAGTCCAGCTCGAGGCCGTCCGCGTAGCCGGCCTCCTCGAGCAGCTGGCGGGCCCTCTCGGGGTCGTACTCGTACTGGGTGACGTCCTCGTTGTAGCCGTTGACGGACTCGGGGATGAACTGCGTGGCCACGGTGGTGCCCTCGGGCAGCGTCTGGGAGACCAGGGCCTCCTTGTCGATCGCGTGGGCGATGGCCTGGCGGACCTGGGGATCCGCCAGCTCCTCCTGGGCCTGGTTGAAGCCGAGGTACAGGATGGTGAACGGGTCGCGGGTGACCACGTTGTAGCCGCCGTCCTGCAGCGCCTGGGTGTCGGCCGGCGCCACGAGGTCGTAGCCGTCCACGCTGCCGGACTCGAGGGCCTGGCGGCGCGCCTGCGGGTCGTCGATGATCCGGAAGATCACGTCGGTGACCTGGCCCTGCTCGCCCCAGTAGTCCTCGTAGGCGGACAGGACCACCTGGTTGCCCACGTCCCAGGACTCGAACCGGAACGGGCCCGTGCCCACGGGGTGGCCCTGCGCGTACTCGGACAGCTCCGGGGACTCCGCGGTGCCGCCGGCGGTGTCCGCGCCGTACTCCTCGAGCGCCGTGGGGGACTGCATGGCGAAGGCCGGCAGGGACAGGGCGGCGATGAAGCCGGCGAACGGCTTGTTCAGCGTGACCTCGGCCTCCTGCTCACCGGTGGCCTCGCAGCCGGCGTAGATGGCCTGCTCCGGGGAGTCCGCGAAGCCCTTGAACAGCGAGCCGTAGTAGTAGGCCATGTTCTCGGACTGCAGCAGGCCCTCGAAGTTGTACCAGCGGTCGAAGTTCGCGCAGACCGCCTCCGCGTCGAACGTCGTGCCGTCGTGGAAGGTGACGCCGTCCTTGAGCTGGAACGTGTAGGTCCGGCCGTCCTCGGACTGCTCCCAGGACTCCGCCAGCAGCGGCTCCGGCTCCGCGGAGCCCTCCTGCACGCCCACGAGCCCCTCGAAGATCTGGCGCGAGACGCGGAAGGACTCGCCGTCCTGGGCGAACGCGGGGTCCAGGGACTTGGGGTCGGACGACGCCGCGAAGACGAACGTGCCGTCGACGTCGCCGGCGGCGGCCTCCCCCGACCCGCCCTCCTCCCGGTCCGAGGCAAGGCAGCCGGTGAGCGCCAGGGAGGCCGCGGCGGCCAGGGACGTGACGGCGAGGGCGCGGCGGGCGCGCCCCGGGCGGAATGGCATGGACATGAACGGACTCCTCGGAAGGGCGAGCGGCAGACCCCGCTCCGGGTCACGGAACAGGGACGTGGTCCCCGGGCTGCCGACAGGTGTGACGGGCACCACACGGTACAAGTGATACCACGAGTAGCAGCCAATTCTTTCCACACGCACATGGCGCGCAGGTTTCCGGGGCCTCACACCTCCGATCCTCCGCCCCCCTCCCACCCATACCGCCAGCAGGCTTGCTAGTCTGCTGGGACACACATCCCGAGCAGGACCGACCCGAGAAAGCAGGTCCCCGTGGCCGACATCAATCCCGAGCAGGCGCGCAACGACCCCGAGAAGGCCCAGGACGCCTTGAACGAGGAGTCCGGCCGCAGCATCGCCGGCGACACCCCTCCCGACGCCGGCGTGGGCGTCGGGCCCGACAACCCCGACCTGGACGTGGACCACCCCGGGACTCCGCGAAGGGCAAGATCGCGATCGCCGCCATCCTGGGCCTGGTGCTGCTGTTCGCCGTGCTGTGGTTCGTGGGTGCCGTCGTGGGCCTGTTCTGAGCCGACGGAACCCGGCGCCCCGGCCGACGGTCCTCGACCGCGGCCCCGCCGCCGAAGCACCTGAGCGGCAGCGCCCGAGGCGCCTCCCGGACCGGCGGCGCGCCGCGGGCCCGGGACGCGCTCACCGCTCGTCGTCCTCGTCGTGCGCCTCGGCCCAGTCCTCCGAGGAGGGCCCCATGAGGGCGAAGCGCTCGCCGTCCGGGCCGGCGGCGAACACCAGCTCTCCGTAGCCGAACTCCTCCGGCTCCCCGAGCAGGCTGCCCCCGGCCCCGATCACCCGCTCGGCGGCGGTGTCGGCGTCGTCGACCTCGAAGCACACCCACCACAGGGGCGGCGCCTCCTGCAGGTGGTCGACGTCCTCGGCCGGCACCCCGATCCCGCCCGCGCTGCGGTCCATCCCCGGCACCGTGAACACCGCGTAGGCCTCGTGCCGGGTCCCGATGTCCTGGTAGTCGTAGCCGAAGACCTCCGCGTAGAACCGTTCGGCGGCCTGCTGGTCCGAGGTCAGGAGGTCGCACCACGCCACGGCGCCGTGCTTGCCGATGATGCTGAAGCCCGTGTGGTCCCGCGGCTGCCACACCCCGAAGGCGGCCCCCGTGGGATCGATCCACACGCCCATGGTGCCGAAGCGGCCCACCTCCATCGGCTCGAAGAGCTGGCGCGCCCCGGCGGCCACGGCGGCCCGGCCGGTCGCCACGATGTCGTCGGAGGCGAGGTAGACCGCCCAGGCGTGGGGGTCGTCCTCCGTCTCCGGCAGCGCCGGGGACAGGCCCGCCACGGGCTCGCCGTCCACCAGGGCGTTGCAGTAGCCCCCGTACGCGGGGTCCGAGGGCGTGAACCTCCAGCCGAGCACGGACGCGTAGAAGTCCATGGAGCGGTCCAGGTCGGAGACCATGATGTCCGCCCAGCACGGCGCCCCCGTGGGCCACCGGTCGATGCGCTCGGCCATGTCTGCGTCCTCTCCTACCGCGCCGGGACAGGGCCCACCGGGCGGGCGTGACGCGGACGGCGCCCGGGGTCCTCCGCCCCCATGGTCGTCCCCCGCGGCCCGGAAGGGAACACCCCCGGTCGCCGGATCCGCGCGCCGCCCCGGGCATTAACATTCCTCCTTTCCCGCCGGGGCCGCGGATCCGTTCCTACACTCGGAGCAGAACAGGAAACCGGCCTGCGGCCGGGCCGGCTGCCGGGGGACGGACGGGCAACCATGCGCGCTTGGTGGATCGAGGAGCCCGGCCCCGTGGCCGGCGGACCGATGCGGTTCGGGCGGTGCCCCGACCCCGCGCCCGGGCCCGGGGAGCTGCTCGTACGGGTCCGGACCTGCGGCGTGTGCCGCACCGACCTGCACCTGGCCGAGGGCGACCTGCCCCTGCACCGGGCCGGGACGATCCCGGGCCACGAGGTCGTCGGCGAGGTCGTGGGCCGGGGCCCCGGGTGCTCCCGGTTCCGGACCGGCGAGCGCGTGGGCGTCGCGTGGCCGCGCAGCACCTGCGGGCGGTGCCGGTTCTGCCGCCGCGGCCAGGAGAACCTCTGCACGGACCCGCGCTTCACCGGGTGGGACCACGACGGCGGCTACGCGGAGCTGACACTCGTCCCCGAGGCCTTCGCCTACCGGCTGCCCGAGCAGTTCGACGACGAGCACGCGGCCCCGCTGCCGTGCGCGGGGATCATCGGCTACCGGGCCCTGCGCCGGGCGCAGCTGCCGCCGGGAGGCCGCCTGGGCATCTACGGGTTCGGGGCGTCCGCGCACCTGGCCGCCCAGGTGGCCCTGCACCAGGGCGCAGAGGTGCACGTGATGACCCGCTCGGAGCAGGCCCGCGGGCTGGCCCGCGAGCTGGGCGCCCACTTCGTCGGAGCGGCCGACGAGCCTCCCCCGGCGCCCCTGGACGCGGCGATCCTCTTCGCCCCCGTGGGCACCCTCGTGCCCCCGGCCCTGCGTGCCCTGGACCGCGGCGGCACCCTCGCCGTCGCCGGGATCCACCTCAGCGACGTCCCGGCCCTCGACTACGCCGCCGAGCTGTTCCAGGAGCGGCAGCTGCGCAGCGTCACCGCCAGCACCCGGCAGGACGGCGAGGAGTTCCTGCGGCTGGCCGCCCGGACGGGGCTGCGTCCCACCACCGTGCCCTACCCGTTGAGCGGCGCGGACCGGGCCCTGGCGGACCTGGCCGCGGACCGGGTCACAGGAGCCGCCGTCCTGCACGTCTGAGCGCCCTTCCCGTGCCGCCCAGCCGGGAGGACCACTGAGAGGAGCCCCGCCATGACCGCCCCGGTCGTCCACGAGCCGGCGCACGGCAGCATCCGCCGGGCCGGCGCGGCGCTCGCGGCGGGTCCCGCCGCGCCCCGAGCCCACCGGACCGGGAGTCCCCGGCCCGGCCACCGCCCGACCAGGGGGTTCCCGTGACCGCGCAGCCCGTCTCCGATCCGCCCGCTCCCGCCGGCCGGCACCCCGGCCCGCGCCCCACCCGGCCCGGGCAGTGGGTGCTGCTGGTGGTGGGCACCCTTCTCACGGCCCTGGGCCTGGCGGCGCTGGTCAGCGGGCTGGTCCTCGCCGCCGCCGCCTCGGCCCAGCAGGGAGGCCGCTACCTCAGCTCGCCCCCGGACCGGCACCAGACCATCACCTACGCCCTGGTCGGACCGCCGGCCGTGCTCGACCTCGGGGAGGCCGAGGTGTCCCCCGTGCCCTTCCTGAACGAGCTGGGCAGCGTGCAGGTCCGGGTCACGGCCGTGGACCCGGGGCAGGAGCTCTTCGTGGGCGTCGCCGCCTCGGAGGACGTCGACCGGTACCTGGACGGCGTGGCCCATGCCCGGATGGGCGCCGGCACGGAGGCCGGGGACGACGCCCCGGACCGGGTCCCCGGCGAGCGGGCGCCCGGCCGGCCCGGGAACCGGACCTTCTGGGCCGACTCGGACCAGGGCCCCGGCACCCGGGAGCTCACCCTGGACCTGCGCTCGGGCAGCTGGACGCTGGTGGTCATGAACGCCGACGCCGCCCGCCCCGTGTGGGCCGACGTGCAGGTCGGGGCGCGCTCGGACCTGCTCGGCCCGCTGGCCGGCGGCCAGCTCATCGGCGGTCTGGTGGGCCTGGCCGCGGGCGTCCCGCTGCTGCTGCTCGGCGCCGCCGGACTCGGCCGGGACATCGGCCCGGTCACCCCGCCGCGCGGCACGGGCCCGGGTGCGGCCCTCGCCGGGTCCCGTCCCGGGACGGGGCACCGGCACCGCCGTATCCGGTGCGCCTGACCGGCCTCCTCGACACGGGGCTGTCCCGGTGGCTGTGGCTGGTGAAGTGGCTGCTGGTGATCCCGCACCTGATCGTGCTGGCCGTGCTGTGGTTCGCCCTCGTGGTCACCACGGTGGCGGCGGGGATCGTCGTCCTGTTCACGGGTCGGTACCCGCCCTCGTGGTTCTCCTTCTGCGCCGGGGTGCTGCGGTGGAGCTGGCGCGTGGGGTTCTACTCGTACGCGGCGCTGGGCACCGACCGGTACCCGCCGTTCACGCCGGCCCGCGCGGACTACCCCGCGGAGCTGGAGGTCGCCTATCCGGAGCGGCTGTCCCGCGGCCTGGTGCTCGTGAAGTGGTGGCTGCTGGCGATCCCGCACCTGCTGGTCCTGGGCGTGCTCACGGGCGGGAGCAGGTGGACCAGCGTCTCGGAGACGGACGGCAGCACGACCACGACCAGCTGGGGGCCGTCCCTGCTCGGTCTGCTCGTGCTCGTCGCCGCTGTGATCCTGCTCTTCACGGGCCGGTACCGCCCCGAGCTGTTCGCCCTCGTGGTGGGCATCAACCGCTGGGTCAACCGGGTGCTGGCCTACGTCCTGCTGATGCGGGACGAGTACCCGCCCTTCCGGCTCGACCAGGGTCCTGCGGAGCCTCCGCCCCGGGAAGCGGCGATGCCCCCGGCGCCCGCGGATCCTCCGGCCCCGGACCGCCGGGGCGACCGGCCGGGCGACTCCCTGGGCGACCAGGACCCGGCGCGCTGATCGGGCTCTTCCGGGCCGGTCCCTCCGGGGCGCCGTTCGAGGGGCTCAGCGGAAGCGGACGTCCTCGATCCGGGCCCGGAAGAACTCCCCCTCGGCCTGCCGGTCGGTCCCCCACCCCCATCCGGCGCGCAGCGCGGTGGGCACCCGCACGCCGTCGAAGGACTTCTCCGCGGACAGCGCGACCCCGAACGGGTGACGGCCGGATCCGGTGCCGTCCGGATCACCCCACCGCTGCATGCGCAGCTCCACGAGCCGGCCCTCCGGGTCGACCCGGACCAGGCACTCCTCGGGCGTTCCGTCCAGGACCCAGGACATGACGGCGGTGCCCGGGACCGTCCCCGCGGACCAGGCGGCGCGCACGCAGGCCGGCGGAACGATGACGCCCTCGCCGGCGAGCCTCCCGGCGGCGCTGCGAGTGATGTCCGGGCCCGCCGCGGACAGCACGGGCACGACCCCCAGCAGCCGCCACCGCAGCTCGCCCCCGTCGGCGCCGTAGCGGTCGAAGCCGGTCACCGGCAGGCCGAGGACCCGGGTGCGGGCGGCCCACACGAAGCCGACCCCCGGTGCCAGGAGCTGGCGCGCGGAGAAGGCGCGCCACCTGCCGCCCAGCCGGATCTCACCGCGCATCCGCAGCTCCGCCATCGACCACGCCGGAGTGCCGGGCGGCACGGCGCGGGCCAGCCAGCGGCACGCGGGCTCGGGCAGGCCGGCGAGCGCCGCGGGAGCCGCGGCGGGCGGCGCCGGGGAGCCCGTGCGCTCCAGCGCAGCCCAGTGCCTCCGGGCGGCGCGCGGCAGCGGCCGGGTCACGGCCGGCTCCGGGGCACCGGGACGTCGGCCGCCGGGAAGTGCAGCAGGGGCACCGGCCGCGGGGCACCGGTCGGCTCCCGGAACGGGACCGCGGCCCCGTGTCCGGGACGGGGGTGAGGCCGGCGAGCAGTTGGGCGCGCACTGCCGCGGGCGGCCAGGTGACGAGGCCGGGCGGGGCCTGCGACGGGGTGGGGCACCGGGTCATTCCCCCACGCTAGACCGGCCACCCGGCCGCGGTCGCGGCGGACGCCCGTGCTCCTCGGTCACACTGGGACACGGAGCCGCAGCGGGGTGGTCGCCGCGACCGGGGCGGC
The DNA here is from genome assembly GCF_001942375.1 of Kocuria sp. CNJ-770. NCBI lineage: Bacteria > Bacillati > Actinomycetota > Actinomycetes > Micrococcales > Micrococcaceae > Kocuria > Kocuria sp. CNJ-770. The sequence goes on along the minus strand of NZ_MKJW01000100.1, from coordinate 38,330 downwards.
GCTGCCGTCACCGCCCCGGCCGGTGCGCTGGGCCTCGCGGTGGCCTGCGCTCCCTGTGGCACGGCACCAGTGTGTGAAGCCACGCGGGCCGTGCCGGGACGGCGGCGTTGACTGCCGGCGGCTCCCGCTCCACCATGAGGACCGGGGCCGCGCCGCGAGCGGCCGGAGGAGGTCGTCGTGGACGTGGGACGCAGCGCAGCGCGCAACGCGCCGGCGGCCGCACGCATGGCCGGCCACGCCCCGCCCCCGCGTCAGAGGCTGTCCACGGGGACGGGATCCGTCGGCACCCACTGCTCGTCGAGCGCCTGGCCGCGGCGCCGACGTGACAGGAGCGGCCGGCCGAGGGGGACACCGCGTCCCCGACCAACGGGAGGACGACCATGACCCGCACCGGGACGAGCAGGAGCACCAGCCGCAGGAGCGCCCGTGGGTGGAGGACCAGGTGGCAGGACCTCACGGCCGGGCAGCAGACGGCGCTGCTGGCGCTGGCCTCCGTGCAGGTCTCGCTGGCCGCCACCGCCTGGGCGGACCTGGCCCTGCGCCCCGCTGAGGAGGTCGACGGCGGCAAGGGCAAGTGGGCGGCGATCATCGCGATCAACTTCGTCGGGCCCGTCCTGTACTTCCGGTACGGCATCCGGCGCTGACGCGCGGGCGGAACCGCCTCAGGTCAGGAAGGACCGCAGGTTCCGCTCGGCCGCCCGGTAGGTGTCGGCGTCGATGGTCTCCCCGTGGTGGAAGCGGTCGACCACCCGCGGGTCCACGTAGGAGCTGCGGGCCACGGTGGGGGTGTTCCCCAGGTGCTCGGCGACCTCCCGCATGGCCGCGGAGACGGCTTTCTTGCGGGCGCTCTGGCTGGGGCGCGTGTCCGCGCGGGCGGCCAGCGCGAGGGCGGCGCTCACCGTGCCCTGCCACGTGCGGAAGTCCTTGGCGGTGAAGTCCTGTCCGCACCGGTCCCGGACGAAGTCGTTGAGCCGGGCGCTGGTGGTGGTGGCCCACTGCCCGTCCTCGTCCCGGTAGGCCAGGGCGGGCTCGTCCGGATCCCGCTCGAGCATGGGGGCCAGCGCGGCGGCGAGGTCCGCGTCCCGGAGGGTCAGCGACCACTGGTGCCCGCTCTTGCCGGGGAAGTCCAGGTGCACGTCGTCCCCGTCCACCCGCACGTGCCGCACCAGCAGGGTGGTCACTCCGTAGGAGCCGTTGGACTGGGCGTACTCCTCGTTGCCGATCCGCAGGGCCGCGTCGTCCATCAGCCGGAAGGCCGCGGCGCACGCCTTCTCCTCCGTGAGTCCCTCCGCGCGCAGCAGCCGCGTCACCGCCGGCCGGGCCCGGGGCAGGGTGTCGCCGAAGTCCAGGACCCGGTCGAACTTCTCCCGGTCCTTCAGCTCCCGCCACCGGGGGTGGTAGATGTACTGGCGCCGCCCGGCGTCGTCCGTCCCGGTGGCCTGGATGTGGCCGTTGGGCTGCGGGCTGATCCAGACGTTCTTCCAGGCCGGGGGGATCGCCAGGCCCCGGATCCGGTCGAGCTCCTCGGGCGCCTCGACCTTGGTCCCGTCGGCGTGCCGGTACACGTAGCCCCTGCCGTGGCCGCGGCGCGTGATGCCGGGGCGGTGGCAGTTGCTGCGCCGGAGCCGCGGCCGGCGCGGGGTGCGGGGCGCGGGAGGGGTCTGCTGCGTGGCGGTCATCGTGTCCTCTCGGGAAGAGTTCCCGGACCACGCCGGGGACACCAAGTCTACTGATCACCGCGGCTGCGGCGCACTGCGTCCCCCTGGGCCGTCTCCTGGAGCACGACCGCGGCGCGACGGAGCCCCGAAGCACGCCCGCCGAGCGGAAGGACCCGCCGTGCGCGTGCTCGCCGCCTGCCCCACCCGGCACGGCGCCACCGCGAGGAGCCGGCCGGCCGGTCCGGCGGCTGAGCGCCGCGGCGCTCAGGGCTCCGAGCGGGTGTACGCGGCGGCGCGCACGGCGTCGTCGTCCTCGAGCCCGGCGCCGAGGGCCCCGCCCACGGTGGCGAGCGTGGCCGTCAGCCACGCCAGCTTGCCGTACTCGTCCGCCCGGCCGGGCACCGATCACCGCCGCGAAGACGTCGCCGTCCACGAGCAGCAGGGCGCCGAGCCAGGACAGGGCGAAGACCGCGGCGTAGAACACGACCACGCCGATGGCCACGGTCGCGGCCGTGGCCAGGTTGAACAGCGCCACCTGCTCGCGCTCGGCGCGCCGTCGCGGACGCTCCCAGAGCCGGGCGCCCACGATCAGCGCACCGGTCACCGCACCCACCGAGAGCAGGCCCAGCAGCCCCAGGCGCCACGGCCCGTAGGCGGCGGCGAGCAGCCACAGGTCCGAGGCCACCAGGGTCAGCACCCCGGTGGCCGCGGCCAGGGCGAGCAGCCGGGACAGCCGCACCACCAGGGTCCAGGGCCGGTTGGCCCGGATCATCCCCAGCAGCAGGCGCACGTTGCCGCCCAGCACCCGGGCGGTGAACTGCACGGCGTTGTCCTCCGGCCGGTCCTCGAGGTCGTCCGCGCGCTGCCGGGCGCGCCGGACGAGCTCCTCCTGCGCCTCGGCGTCGTCCGCGTCCTCGGCGTCGTGGCCCAGCAGGTGGCCGACCACCCGGACCACGGTCTGCCGGACCTTCTGCCCCACGTGCACCGGTCCGAGGGCCGGGACGGCGACGAGGCCCACGCCGTGCACGGGGCTCAGCTGCGTGAGCACCGGGCTGCGGCCGTCCTTGAGCGGGACGTCCGTGAGGACGACGACGAGGTCCCAGTCCTCGTCGAGCATCCGGTCGCGGGCGGCCTCCAGCAGGTCGAGCCCGTCGGCCGGTGGGACCACCAGCCGGTCCTCGGCCGCGGTCAGGCGCCAGCGCACCCCGGGGTAGCGCTCGTGCAGCGGGGTGAGCAGGGAGCCGGCGAGGTCCCGGGGCAGGACGCCGGCGATCTGGGGCGAGAGGACGAGGCCGACCAGCAGCTCCGGCACGGGTTCGTGGGCGGCAGCGGGGTCGGCGGCGGTGGCGGAACGGTCGTCGGGCACCGCTCAATCCTGGGCCAGGACCCGCGGAATTGCCACTCGCCGACGCCCCGCGGTGCCCTGGCCCACCCGGCGCAGGACGGTGCCCCTTCGACCGAGGGCGCCGCCGGCTCCGGCAACGGGGTGCGGACGGGAGCCGGTGGCCGCCGGGTGCGGTTCAGGCGGCCAGCGCGGGAAGGGGCGCGGAGTCCGGGAGCGGTCGGACCGGCAGCTCCCCCAGCGGATGGGTGCGGGGCTCGGTGGGGACGCTGATGCGCACGGCCCCGAGGCCGGGCGAGGCCCCCTCGTGGTCGACGGCCGCGCGCAGCTGCGTCGCCGCGGCGGGCTGCAGGTGCCGGACGGAGTCCAGGTCGACGTGCACGGCGGCGCCGAGCGTGCGGGCGCGGCCGATCACGGGGTGGAGCACGTGCTGGTTGGCCTCCGTGAGGCATCCCGTGACGAGGACGCGGACGTGGGTGGCGTCGAGGTCCACCTGGACCAGGACGGACATGGTGTGTTTCATGATGAGAACTTTCGAGAATCGGGGGCGGCGACCGTGCTGGTCGCCGGTGAGGAACGGACGGGCCGGCGCCGCCGGTCGGTCCGAGGAGCCGACCGGGCGGGCCGTGCGGCCGGCCGGGTGCAGGACGCAGCGGGTTGCCGGACGCTGCGGAGCACAGGGCGCTGCCGGGGGCAGGGCACCTCCGGGGGTGCCGTGGCAGTGCTGGAGCGCGGGCACCGCACCACCGGGGGCGGTGCCACGGGCGGGCGTCCCGGACGCGGGACCGCGCCCCGGAAGCGCACGGTGTGCCCGATGACGGGTCCGGCCCCGTGCCGTGCCCGGGCGCCGGAGAGCTCAGGAGATCACTGCGGCCCCGGGTGAGGACGGCGACGTCCGCGGCCTGGGTGCTGTGCTGGGTGTCGAGCTCCGTGGGCCGGTGCCGCTCGAGTGAGCGGCACCGTCGGAGCCGGTCGCCGGGACGGGCCCGACCCCGCCCGTCGAGCGGTCCACGGGGTGCTGCGGCCGACGCCCTCGGCGGCGCCGGACCGCTGCGCCCTGCCGCTCGTCGGGTGCGGCCCGTCGTCCGGGACCACGGCGCGTCCCCCGTGTCCGGGGCACTCGGGCGCTGCGCTGCGTGCCGTGGACGTCGTCCGGAAGACCTGCTGCGCCCGGAGGGGCGGACAGCCGGACCGGCGAGAACGCGAAATGCGACAACCGATGAAGCATACACGCTCCGGCCGGGACGCGCACGGACCGGCGGCGCCTGCGGCCGGGGCATGGGGACCCGCGGACCGCATCCGCCCCGAGTCGCCGTCGGGCACCCACGGGCGGCCGGCGCCGGGATGGTCAATACCGGAGGTCTCGCCTACGGTGGGAGCAGGTCGAGCACACGGCCTTTCCCCGTGACGGCTGCACACCAGGAGATCCCGGACCGCCGTCCCTGCGCCCTCGTCCCGCGCGCCCCGCCCGGTGCCCCTCCGCATGGCCCGTCCTTCCCCGATGAACGGGCCGCCGGACCGGGCACCGCCGCTTTCCCCGCACTGCGACCCGCACCGTGACCACCACCGTGACCATTACCGCGTCCCCTCGGGTGCGGCCCCTGCTCCACACATCTGCACCGCACTTCCCGCGAAGGACATCACCATGAGCGCACCCACCGTGACCCAGCACAGCCACAGCCCCGCCCCGTCCCCGCAGGGCCGGCCCTGCTCCTGCCTGGGGCCGGACGAGACCTTCCCGGCCGCCCTGGCCGCCCTGAGCATGGGCGAGCTGCAGGTGCTGCACTCCAGGATCTGCCGCCAGCTCGACCGGGAGTACCTGACCGGACCGGAGGGCCCCCACCCCTGCACCACCGACCGGCTCCAGGAGGTCGTGCACGAGCTCGACGCCCGCGACGCGGCCTGAGCCCCTCGTTCCGTCCGCCCCGCAGGGACGGGGCGGACGGAACGGCCGGGTCAGCGGACGGGCACCCGGGCCGCCACCGGGTTCTCCAGCGTCCCGGCGTACTGCAGGGACGCGGCCTGGTCCGTGAGGTCGACCATCTGCAGGGTGTTGAGCAGCTGCAGCCGGTTGAGGCAGGAGTGCTCGAAGCGGGGCGCGAAGAGCGGCACCCGCGCCGCACCGGCCGGATCGGCCTCGGCCACCTCGTGCAGGCACCGCGCCGCCAGGTCCCAGAACGCGCCGGCCGCCAGCAGCCCGTCGGCCTCGAGCAGGCCCGCCAGGTGGCGCAGCACGCCGTCGAACACGTCGGTGTGCACGGACAGGGCCGCGGTCGCGGGGTCCACGACGTGCCGGATCCGGTCGAGGCCCTCCGGCAGGGGACGGTCGGTGACGACGGCGACCTCCTCGCCGATGTCCTTCATGATCGCCCGCCGCGGGACGTGCTCGTGCAGCACGAGGACCACGTTCTCGCCGTGGGGCATGAACACGAGGTCGTGGGCGAGCAGGCACCGGGCGACCGGGGCGAGGTAGGCGTCCAGCAGCCGCCGGACCCACTCCTCGGCGCTCAGCCCGGAGGCCCGCACGTGCACGGAGACGAGCGGGGTGCCCAGGGCGTCCACGTGCAGCAGGGAGGCGAGGGTCGCCAGCCGCTCCCCCGGTCCGGTGCGCGCCACGGGGCTCTCCCGCCACAGCGCCGCGAGCATCTTGGTGTGCGGGCCCTCCTCCCCGTGGCCCGAGGCGGCCGCGCGGTGGTAGGCGTCCCCGGTGTAGCCGATCGCCGCGACCTCGCGCAGGACCGAGAACCCGGTGCGGGCCAGCACCGGGTCGGCGGCCACGAGGTCGGCCACCCAGTCGTTGATCGCGGGGGTGTCGCGCATGTACCGGGGGGAGAGCCCGCGCAGGAAGCCCATGTTCTGCACGGCCAGGGCCGTCTTCACGTAGTGCCGCTCGGGGCGGGTCGAGTTGAAGAAGGTGCGCACGGACTGCTGGGCGCGGTGCGCGTCCCCGCCCTCCCCCAGCAGCACGAGGTCCCGGCGGGCGAGGTCGGGGGCGAAGGTCACGGTGACGCGGTGCTCCCACTGGTGGGGGTGCACCGGCAGGAAGCGGTAGTCCCGTGGGTCCAGGCCCAGCCCGGTCAGCCGGGCCCGGAAGCGTGCGCGGGTCCCGGGGTCCAGCTCCGCGGCGTACAGGGCGTCCTCGTCGAGGCCGCGCCCGGTGTCGAGGCGGCTGAGCGGGCGGCGCGTGGCCACCCACACGAGGTGCACGGGCCGGGCCGCCTCGGGGGCGTACCGGTCGTGCTCGGTGACGCCCAGACCGATCCGCCCGTTGTTGGCCACGAAGCCGGGGTGCCCCTCGGTCATGGCGGCCTCGACCTCCTGGAAGCCGGCGTCCGCCAGCGCCGGTGCCGGGCGGGTGCGGTGCACCAGCTTGTAGGCCGCGGAGGCGAGGGTGCTCGCGATCTCCTCGAGGTAGGTGGCCAGCAGGTGCGCGGGGATGCCCAGCTGCGGGGCGAGCTCGGTGACCAGGGCCTGGGCGTCGGGCTCGGCGGCGGCGCCGGCCACCGTGCGGCGCAGCGAGCCCTCGTCGAGCACCCAGTGCTCCAGCGGGGTGCGCCGCGCCCGGAACCGGTAGCGGGCGGCCCCGGCCCGGACCTCGAAGGCGTCCTCGCCGACCGGCTCGGGGTGCACCAGCCGCTCGTGGGCGAACTCGGCCAGGGCCTTGCAGCACAGGTGGCGGTGGGCGACGCGCATCGGGTGCAGGCCCAGGTGGCCGGCCCCGCCGGCCTCGGCGGGGCCGGCGGGGCCGGCGGCGGCCGGGACCGGGCGGGCGGACCCCGCCAGCTCCGAGGCCTCGAACTGCTCCCGGGTGCAGGTGCTGAGCAGCGCCGTCTTCTCCGGCAGCGGCAGGGGCCCGTGGACCTCGAAGCCCGCCCGGGCGTTGAGCCGGTGCACGGCCTCGTTGCGGACGTCGGGCTCGACGACGACGCGCCGGGTCCCGGGCCGCTCGAACAGCCCGCGCAGCGTGGCGGCCATCAGGGCGGCGCTCGTGCCGGGCACCGGGGTCCGGGCCGGGGCGAGGAGCAGGTGCATCCCCACGTCGCCGGCGCGGTGGGCGTAGCGGCCGGCGAGGAGCACCTCGGCGGGGTCGTAGGTCTCCACGACGCCCAGCGGGACCTCGTCGAGGCGGGCCAGCCGGGCCTCGCAGCGGGGGTGGGCCGCGACGGCCTCGAAGGCGCCCCGGACGGTGGCGGGGTCGGCGTCGAGCAGGCCCCAGAAGCGGGACCGGGGGTGGGTCAGCCACGCGTGGAGGAGCTCCACGGTGGGTCCGTCCAGCACCAGCGGCTCGAGGGTGAGGACGCCGCCGGGGGTGGCGAAGCGCTCGACGGGGGCGGGGTGCGGGGTGCTCATGCGGTCTCCTGGGGAATGCCGAAGGTCTGGAAGGCGATGGCGGGCTCGACCGGATAGACCTCCCGGCCCGTCACGGCCCGGAGGATCACACTGTTGCGGTAGGCGCCCATGCCGAGGTCGGGGGCGGTCAGGCCGTGGGTGTGCACCTCGGCGTTCTGCACCCAGATCCGGCTCCGCTCCCGGTCGATCGCGTAGTCGCGGGAGACGTCGTAGCGCCCGGCGGCGTCCCAGGCGATCTCCTCGCGCACCGGGTCCAGGAAGGCCGGGACCTCGGGGCGGTAGCCGGTGGCGAGCACCAGGCGCCGGTGGTGTACCGCCAGCAGCGCTCGAGCTCCTCGTCGCGCAACGCCAGCTCCACCGTCCCGGCCGCGGCGTCCCACCGGGCGCCCGTCAGGGAGGTGTTCGTGGTGAGCAGCCCTGCCGGGTGCCCGTGCACCGAGCGGCGGTAGAGCAGCTCGTGGATTCCGTTGACGAGGTCCGCGCTGATGCCCTTGTAGAGCGTCGTGTGCTCGCGGTTGAGCCGGTCCCGCCGGTGCCGGTCGAGGCCGTGGAAGTGGTCGACGTACTCGGGGGAGGTCATCTCGAGGGTGAGCTTGGTGTACTCCATGGGGAAGAACCGTGGGGAGCGGGTGATCCAGTCGACCCGGGGACCGTCCGCCCCGGCGCGCTCGAGCAGGTCCCGGTAGACCTCCGCGGCGGACTGGCCGCTGCCGAGCACGGTCACGCTCTCCCGCCCCAGCAGCTCCTCGCGCCGGGGCAGGTAGTCGCTGGTGTGCAGGACGGGTCCGGCCCCGGGCTCGACACCGGCGGGCACCCACGGCACGGTGCCCACGCCGAGGACCAGGCGCCGGGTCCGCCACTGCTCCGTCCCGGTCCGGGTGCGGGCGGTGACCGTGTAGGCGTCCGCGGCGGCGTCGCGCTCGACGGCGACGACCTCGCGGCCCCAGTGCAGGCTCTCCAGCCGCTCGCTCGCCCACCGGCAGTAGGCGCTGTACTCGGCGCGCAGCGGGTTGAAGTCCTCGCGGATGTAGAAGGGGTAGAGCCGCCCGGTCCGCTTGAGGTAGTTGAGGAACGACCAGGGGGAGGTCGGGTCGGCCAGCGTGACCAGGTCGGCGAGGAACGGGACCTGGATGGTGGCGTCCTCGAGCATCAGTCCGGGGTGCCAGTCGAAGCCCTCGCGGGCGTCGAGGAACACCGCGTCGAGGTCCTCCAGGGGCGCGGCGAGGCAGGCCAGGCCCAGGTTGAAGGGGCCGATCCCGATGCCGAGCAGGTCGTGCACGCGCCCGGTCGCGGCGGCCATCAGCGCGCCCCCGCCGCGGCGGGCAGCGGCGCGGCGTCCCGCGCGGCGGCGCGGACCAGGTCCAGCACCCGCTCGACGTCCGCGGCGGTGGTCACCGGGTTGAGGAAGGTGAACTTCAGGCAGCGGCGGCCGCCGACGACGGTCGAGGCCACGACCGCGCGCCCCGAGTCGAACAGCGCGGCCCGGACCGGCTCGACGAGACGCTCCGCGTCGTCGTCGTCGGTGCCCGGGGGCCGGTGCCGGAACAGGACGGTGGAGAGCACCGGCCGGGCCACGAGCTCCATGTCGGGGGCGTCCGCCACGATCCGGCCGGCCTCCTGCGCGAGGTCCAGGACCCGGTCCAGGGCCCGGCCGAGCTCCGGGGCCCCGACGGTGCGCAGGGTCATCCACAGCTTGAGCGCGTCGAAGCGCCGGGTGGTCTGCAGGGACTTGTCCACCAGGTTGGGCCGCACCGCGTGGCGGGGGTTGAGGTACTCGGCGCTCCAGGTCGAGAAGCGCAGGTCCCGTCCCCGGGCCAGCAGCAGCGCGGAGGCGGCCACCGGCTGGAACCAGGACTTGTGGAAGTCCACGGTCACGGAGTCGGCCCGCTCGATCCCCTCCAGCAGGTGCCGCCGGGTGGGCGAGACGAGCAGGCCCCCGCCGTAGGCGGCGTCCACGTGCAGCCACACCTCGTGCGCCCGGCACAGGTCCGCGACCGCCGGCAGCGGGTCGATCACGCCGAGGTCCGTGCTCCCGGCGGTGGCCACCACGGCGGCGACCTCGTCGCCGGACGCGGCGACCTCGTGCAGGGCCCGTTCGAGGGCGGCCGGGTCCAGCGCCCCGTCCCGGCCGGCGGGCACGGGGACGACCGCGTCCGCGGGCAGCCCGAGCAGGTGGGCGGCCCGGTCCACGCTGAAGTGCGCGTGCTCGCCCGCCACGATCCGCAGCCGCCCGAGGCGCTCCTGCCGCGGGGCCGGGTGCGGGCGGGACAGCCGCTGCTCGCGGGCGGTGAAGAGGGCCTGGAGGTTGGACTGGGTGCCCCCGGTGGTGAACACCCCGTCCGGCTCCCCCGCCGCGGGGAAGCCGATCCGGGCGGTGGTCCAGTCCACGAGCCGCTGCTCCACCAGCGTCGCGGTGGTGGACTGGTCCCACGTCTCGACCGCGGTGTTCACGGCCGCGGTGAGGGCCTCGGCGGCCACGGCGGGGATGGCCACCGGGCAGTTGAGGTGGGCCATGTAGCCGGGGTCGTGGAAGTGCACCGCGTGGTCGAGGTAGAGCCGGCGCGTCTCCTCCAGCGCGGCGGCGACGTCCCCGAGGGGGCGGTCGAGGTCGACGCGCGCGACGAGGTCCTCGAGCTCGGCGGGCGTGGCGGCGGAGCGGGGGCGCTCCGTGCCGGCCAGGTGGACGGCCACCGCGTCGACGGCGCCGTGCAGGGCACCGGCGTACTGGGCCGGGGTGCGACGGGTGAACAGGAAGTCGTTCATGGGCTCCTCGCAAGGGGGATCGATGGGGCCGGGGGCTCGCCTCGGAGTGAGGCAAGGCTTACCTAACCACATCGGCGCAGCGATTACATCATGCCCGTGTTGCGTATTCGCAGTTCTCCACCCTAGGGTGATCCGTGTCCGGTGGTTAGGCAAACCTTCCCTAACCGCATTCGCACCGGCGGCCCCGCCGTCGTCCGTCGAAAGGGTGGCCGTGGCCCCTCTCCTCCCCCGCGCTCCGCGCCCGCTGTCCTCCGCCCGCCGCGCCCTCGCGCCGGTCGCCCTGCTGACCACCGGGGCCCTGCTGCTCACCGGGTGCTCGACCGGGACGGCGGGCGGGGAGTCCGGGAGCGGGTCGACCGCCGCGGCCGGCGCCACCGGCGAGTTCCCCCGCACCGTGCAGCACGAGTTCGGCGAGACCACGATCGAGGAGGCCCCCGAGCGCGTGGCCACGGTCTCCTGGGTCAACCACGACGTGGCGACCGCTCTCGGCGTGGTCCCGGTCGGGGTGCCCGCCCTGGACTTCGGCGCCAACGAGAACGGGTCCACGGACTGGTTCGACGCCGCGCTCGAGGAGTCCGGCGCCGAGGCCCCGGAGACCTACTCCGAGACGGACGGCATCAACTTCGAGGCGATCGCCGCCCTGGAGCCGGACGTCATCCTGGGCGCCTACTCCGGGCTGACGCAGGAGGACTACGACAAGCTCTCGGAGATCGCCCCCGTCGTGGCCTACCCCGAGGACGCCGTGGCCTACGGGACGTCCTGGCAGGACTCCACGGAGCTCATCGGCCAGGCCCTGGGCCGGGAGGAGCAGGCCGCCGAGGTCGTGGCGGACGTCGAGCAGCAGATCGCGGACGCGGCCGCCGAGTACCCGGAGCTGGAGGGCACCTCCTTCGTGTACGGCACGCTGGACCCGTCCGCGGCCGACCAGATCTTCGCCTACACCGCGGTGGACAACCGCCCCAAGTTCCTCCAGTCCCTCGGCATGGTCCAGTCCGAGGCGGTCGAGGAGGCAGCCGCGGGCAAGGAGGACGAGTTCTACATCACCTGGTCCCCGGAGCGGGCCGACCAGCTGACCTCGGACGTCTTCGTGAGCTGGGCCGAGGACGAGGGCGTGCGCGAGGCCATCGAGAACGACCCCCTGCTCAGCCGCGTCCCCGCGGTGGCCGACGGCGCCCTGGTGCTCCAGAGCGACCAGCAGGAGGTGCTCTCGGTCTCGGCGGCGTCCCCGCTGAGCATCCCGTGGGCGCTCGAGAACGTGCTGCCGGACATCGCCGAGGCCGCGGCCTCCGCCGACGGGCAGTGAGTCCCCGGTCCCGGTGAGCAGCACCAGCACGGCCTCCCCCGCCGCCCCCCGGATCCCCGGCGCCGCCCAGCGGCGCCGGGGCCTCGCCCTGCTCGCCGCCCTCCTGCTCCTGGCGGTCTCCGCGGCGGCGTCCCTGTTCTGGGGCGCCCGCTCGGTGGATCCCGCCACGGTGGTCCAGGTGCTCGCCGGGCTGCCCGCCGCCCTGCTGGACGACGGGTCCCAGCTCACCGCCGGGCTGGGCATCGACGCCGCCGTGGTGCAGAGCCGGATCCCGCGGACCCTCACCGCCGTGCTCGTCGGGGCGGCGCTCGCCGTGGCCGGCGCCGGGATGCAGGGAGTCAGCCGCAACCCCCTGGGCGACCCGGGGCTGCTGGGCCTGACCGCCGGCGCCTCCTGCGCCGTGGTGCTCGGCCTCGGCTGGCTCGGCGTGGCGGCCACGTGGCAGCTGACCGCGCTCGCACTCACGGGCTCCGCCGTGGCCGCCGTGCTCGTCTTCGGCTCCTCCCGGCTGGGCGGCGGCGCCCCCACCCCGGCGGGCCTGGTCCTCTCCGGCGCCGCGGTCAGCGCCGGCTTCACCGCGCTGACCACCTCCGTGGTGCTGAGCCAGCCGGCGGTGCTGGACCGCTTCCGGTTCTGGAGCATCGGCTCGGTCGCCCGCGCCGAGAGCACCGACCTCACCGCCGTGGCCCCCCTCGTGCTCCTCGGCGTGCTGCTCGTGCTGGGCGGCTCCTCCGGGCTCAACGCCATGGCCCTGGGCGACGAGCTCGCGCGCGGCCTCGGTGTGGACCTGGGCCTGCAGCGCGTGCTGGTCTTCGTGGGCGTGGTCCTGCTCTCGGGCTCCGCGACCGCCCTGGCCGGGCCCATCGCCTTCGTGGGCCTGCTCGTCCCGCACGCCGTGCGCCGCCTCCTGGGCGGCGACTACCGCTGGATCGTGCTGCTCAGCGCGGTGCTCGGGCCGGCGCTGCTGCTGCTGGCCGACGTCCTGGGGCGCGTGCTCACCCCGCCGCAGGAGATCCACGTGGGCATCACCACGGTGGTCCTCGGCGTGCCCGTGCTGCTGGCGCTGCTGCGCCGGGGACGGAGCGTGACCCTGTGACCGGCACCGTGCTGGCCCCCGCCGCCCCGGAGGGGACCGGGGCCGCCGAGGCGCTGCGGGCGGTCCGCCGCACCCGCGCCCGGCGGACCCGCCGCGCCGTGGCCCTGCTCGCCCTCGCCCTGCTGGCGGCCCTGGCCGTGCGGGTGCTGCTGGGGCGCTACACGGTGACGATCCCCGACTTCTTCGCGATCCTCGCCGGCGAGCAGATCCCCGGGGCGAGCTTCATCGTCCTGCAGGAGAAGCTGCCGCGCGCGGTGCTGGGCGCCCTGGCGGGGACCGCCCTCGGCTGCTCCGGGGCGCTGTTCCGCCGGGTGCTGCGCAATCCGCTGGCCAGCCCCGACATCCTGGGCATCACCTACGGGGCGGCCGCGGGCGCCGTGGCGGGCACGGCGCTGTGGGGCCTGCGCGGCACCGCCGTGTCCTGGACGGCGCTGGCCGGGGCGCTGCTCGCCGCCGCCCTGATCGCCACCGCCTCGGTGCGCCTGCGCGGCGGCGGGATCGTGGGCGAACGGTTCCTGCTCGCCGGGATCGGCGTGGCCGCCCTGGCCCAGGCGGTCACCGCCGCCATGCTGACGCGGCTGGCCCTGAACTCCGCCCAGGACGCCGCGGTGTGGACTGCGGGGTCCCTGAGCGCCGCCACGTGGGAGCGGATCACCGTGCTCGGCGCCTGCCTGCTGCTGGCGGTGCCCGCGGCCGTGGCCGTGCACCGGGCCCTCGAGCCCGCCGAGCTCGGCCCCGAGCTCGCCGCGGGACTGGGCGCGCACCCGGGCCGCAGCCGGGCCCTCGCCCTGGGCCTGGGCGTGCTGCTGGCCGCCGCCGCGACGGCCGCCACCGGCCCGCTGGCCTTCGTGGCCCTGATGTCCACCCCGGTGGCCACCGCCCTGACCCGCGGCCGGACCTCGATCCTGGCCTGCGCCCTGGTGGGCGCGGTGGTCGTGGTGGTCGCCGACTCGCTCGGCTCCGACCTGCTGGCGGGCACGCAGCTGCCGGCCGGTGTGGTCACCGGGGCCGTGGGCGCCCCCGTGATGCTGTGGCTGCTCGTACGGCAGCGGAGAGGAGGTACCGCATGACACCCGATCTGCACGCCGTGGCGGACCCGGAGGGCGAGGTCCCGGCGTTCCGGATGCGCAGGCTGTCCCTGGGCTACGACGACCGCACCGTGGTGCGGGAGGTCGACCTGGACATCCCGCACGGCGGCACCACCGTGCTCATCGGCGCCAACGGGTGCGGCAAGACGACGCTGCTCAAGGGCCTGTCCCGGCAGCTCAGACCGCTGGCCGGGACCCTCGAGGCCGACGGCCGCGGGGTGCGCGAGTGGCACTCCCGCCAGTACGCCCGCTCCGTCAGCCTCCTGCCGCAGTCCCCGGTGGTGCCGGAGGGGCTGACCGTCGCCGAGCTCGTGGAGCGCGGGCGGCACCCGCACCGCCGCTGGTGGGGCGCCCCCTCCCCCGACGACGACGCGGCCGTGGCGCGGGCCATGGAGCTCACGGAGCTCACCGAGCTCGCCGGGCGCCCCGTGGAGGAGCTCTCCGGCGGGCAGCGCCAGCGGGTCTGGATCGCCCTCACCCTGGCCCAGCGGGCCCGCACCATGCTGCTCGACGAGCCCACCTCCTACCTCGACCTGGCCCACCAGGTGGACCTGCTGGACATGCTGCGCGGGCTCGAGCACCCGGAGGGGCCGCGCCGGGGCCGGGCCACCGTGGTGGCCGTCCTGCACGAGCTCAACCTGGCCGCCCGCGTGGCCGACCGGCTCGTGGCGATGGCCGCGGGCCGGATCGTGGCCGTGGGGCCGCCGGCCGAGGTGCTCACCCCGGAGCTGCTGGCCGAGGTCTTCGGGCTGCGCGCCGACGTGGTGCCCGACCCCGTGGGCGGGCGCCCCGTCGTCCTGCCCCGCGGGCGGGCCCGGGAGGGCGCCCACCCCGCTCCGCCCGCCGTGGCCCTGGACCCGACCCCCGCGGCGGGCGCCCGTCCCGCCGCCGAGACCGTGAGGAACCTGTCGTGACCGTCACCAGCATCCCGGGGACCGCCCCCGCCGCCCCTGTGCTCTGCGTCGAGGCCGCCGTGACGTCCGTGACGCAGCTGTGCCCGTCCTTCCGCCGCATCACCCTGGCGGGCCCGGAGCTCGCCGGCCTCTCCCCCGCCCTGCTCGGGGCCGGGGACCTGACCCGGTGCCGGGACGCGTACATCAAGCTGCTCGTCCCGCCGCCCGGCCGGGCACCCGAGCGGGCGGACCTCTCCCTGGGCCTGCGCGAGGGCTGGTTCGCCCGCCCCGCCGAGGAGCGCGGCTGGATGCGCACCTACACCGTGCGCGGCGTCCGGCGCACCACCTTCTGCGGGATCGTGGTGCCGGAGCTGGTGATCGACGTCGTGGTGCACGACGGGCACGGCCAGGACGGGCCCGGCAGCCGGTGGGCGGCGGCCGCAGCCCCCGGCGAGCGCGTCTACCTGCTGGGCCCCGGCCCCCAGGAGCGGCCGTGGGCGGCCTGGGACCACGGCGTCGCGCGGCGCGTGCTGGCCGTGGGGGACGAGACCGCGGCGCCGGCCCTGATGTCCGTGGCCGAGGAGTTCGCCGAGAAGTGCGCCGAGGAGTTCCCGGGCGCGGCCGCCGCCGACGGCTCCCGCCCCCGTCTCGACGTGGTGCTGGAGGTGCCGCACCACGACGACGTGGCGGCCCACCGGCTGGCCGCCGAGCTGCCCGACGTGCGCCTGCACGTCCTGCCCCGCGCCGGCCGCGGGGCCCCCGCGGGGCACGGGCACCGGGCCGCCACGCGGCTCGCGCGCCTGCTGGGGCTGCCCGGCGGGGCCGTGGACGCGTCCTGGCGGGCCGGCGCCCGCAGCGCGGGGAGCACGCGCCGGTGCCGCTGCGGGTCGGCGAGCGGCCCGAGGAGCCCCGGGCGTGGTCGGTGGCGGCTCCCGGGCACCCCGACGTCCCCTACGTCTTCCTCGCCGGGGAGTCCGGCACGGTCAAGGCGCTGCGCCGGCTGTGCGTGGACGCCGCGGGCATCCCCAAGGACAACGTCTCCTTCATGGGCTACTGGCGGCAGGGGCAGGCGGAGTCCTGAGCCCGGCGTCCGGGTCCGCCCGCCCGGTCAGGGGCTCAGGGCGTAGGTGCCGGAGACCTGCACCATGGACAGCAGCTGCAGGGAGCTCGCGTAGTAGCCGTTGAGCTGGGTGCGGGCGGCCAGGTGACGCCACAGGGCGTCGAGCCACGCCTGGTCCCCGCCCCAGCGGGCGCCGACCGCCAGGGGCGCGATGAAGGCCAGGTCCTGGTAGGCCCCGCCGGGCAGGGTGGCCCCGCCCAGGGTGTAGCCGGTGGGCAGGCGGGCGGGGTCGCCTCCGCACTTCGTCCTGGCCCAGCGGGAGATGCGGGCCGCGGCGGCGCGCGCCTCGGGATGCCGGGACGAGCCGAGCCGCAGCGGGACGCGGCAGGAGTTGTAGTAGCAGTGCCCGTCGTGGGCGGACTCCAGGGTGTGGGCCGGTGCCGGGGCGATGCTCGCCGGCGGGCCGACCGTGAAGTCGGGCAGCAGGCCGGTCCGGGGCGCGTGCACCGACTGCAGCCGTCGGATCGCCGCCAGGTGCCGGGCCCAGACGGTGCCCCAGCTCGCGTCGCCGGTGGCGCGGTGGAACGCCCCGAAGTGCCCGATCATCCAGTCGCTGGGGCGGGAGACGTTCTGCCAGGCCCCGTGGGACCAGTCGCCGAGCTCGAGCAGCCCGGTGGTGGGCGAGACCAGGGAGCGCTTCACGGCGGCGATCCGGTCCCGGGCCAGCCGGAGGTAGTCGTAGGTGCCGGCGGACCCCCACCGCCGGTGGGCCATCAGCCAGCCCATGGCGATGTCCAGGTCCCCGTCGGTGGCGCTGTCCCCGCCGTGCTGGGTGACCATCCGGTGGTCCTGCTCGGCGGCGTGCAGTCCGGGGTCGATGCGGGAGGGGTGGTCCAGGACGTACCGGGTGATCCCTTCGGCGTAGGTGCGCGCCCGGGGGTCGGCGGGGGCGAGCTGGGCGCAGAGCATCAGGCCGTAGCCCTGCCCCTCGGCGACGTAGGCGTTCGCCCCGCCCTGGGCGTCGGCGCGCACGGCCCACCAGCCGCGGGCCGCGTCGTGGCGCAGCAGCGCGGTCCAGCTGTGCCACAGGGCCCGGACGGAGGCGTCCGTCCGGCGCCGGGAGGTCGTCGGTCTCAGCACGGTGGTGGCTCCCAGGGCGGGGATGGGGGCCGCGACGGCGGGGCCGACCGCCAGGGCGGCGCCCGTCGCGAGCAGGGTACGGCGGTGCATGGGGGGCTCCGATCACGGCACGACGGAACGGGCCAGGGCCGCACGGGGGCGCCCTGTCGGTCGGAACGGCGGGCCCGCCGCGCGAGGGGTGGGGCGGTCGGGGGGACACCGTCAGGACCTGCTTATCACCGTTCGGCGCCGGGCCGGGGCCCGGGCTCGCCCCGGCGCGCCGTCGCAGCCGTCGCGCGGCAGGGCGGGGCGCCACGCCGCCGGGCGGCACCGGAGGAAGGGACGGGTCGCAGCGCGCGGCGGCGTCCGGCAGGGGCCGCTCAGGACGCGGGGCGGGCGGTGACGCGCAGCACGGCGTCGTCGCCGCCGTTGGAGGTGGTCACCCACAGCGCGCCCTCCTCGTCGAGGGTCAGCGAGCGCAGGCGGCCGTAGTCGTTCTCCAGCTCCTCCATCCGCGTGGTGCCCGTGATCCCGGCGCCCTCCACCCGGTAGACCCCCACGCCGGTGTTCTTCAGCTCCGCCACGGCGAGGGCCCCGTCCCACGCCCCCCACTGCGGGCCCTCCAGGAACGCGGCGCCGCTGACGGCCACGGTCGGGCGGCCGGAGGACCATGCGGCCTCGACCGCGTCCGGGAACTTCTCGAGGTCGGTCATCGGGGTGGACTCGTCGTAGCCGGGCACCGGGTCCCACCCGTAGTTGCCGCCGGGGCGCAGTTCGTTGATCTCGTCGTCGCGGCCGGGGCCGTGCTCCGCGGACCACATGTCGCCCGTGCCCGGCTGCACCGCGAGGCCCTGCACGTTGCGGTGGCCCAGGGTGTACACGGCGGCGGCGCTCCCCGGCCGGTCGGCGAACGGGTTGTCGTCCGGGACCGTGCCGTCGGGGTGCAGCCGCAGCGTCTTGCCCCCGAGCGAGCCGAGGTCCTGCGGGTTCTCGCCCTGGGCGGCGTCCCCGGTGCCCACGCGCAGGGTCCCGTCCGGGGCGAAGCGCAGCCGGCAGCCGCTGTGCCGGCCGGTGCTGATGGGCAGCCCGTCGACCACCGTCCCGGTGCGCTCGGCCGCCCGGGCGGAGCCGTCGAGCCGCCAGCGGGTGACCCGGACGTCGCGCGGCCCGCCGTCCTCGGTGCGCGTCGCGTGGCACAGGAAGAACTCCCGGGTCCGGTCGAACTCCGGGGACACCGCCAGCCCCATCAGCCCCGCCTCGCTGCCCACGAACAGGTCGTCCAGGTCGGCCGCGACCTCCCGGGTGCCCTGCGCGTCGTGGGCGAGCAGGCGGCCGCCGCGCTCCGTGACCAGGGCGGTGCCCCCGGGGGTCAGGGCCACGTCCCAGGGGTTGCTCAGCCCGTCGACGACGGTCTGCACCTCCAGGTCCGGGGCGCCGGCCGGGGCGCCCAGCTGCTCGCCGGCGGGTCCGAGGCCGCCCGCGGCGCAGCCGGTCAGCAGCAGCGCGGCGCACGCCGCGCCGGGACCGGTCCGGCGGGCGCTCACGGGTGTCCCCCGTTCCGGTGCTCCGGCGGGGTGCCGGGGGCGGTCGCGTCCGGGCAGCGCGCGGGCGCCCACACCCGGCTCTCCCGGCGGGCGAACTCGCGCAGCGAGGTCGGCGCCCGGCCGGTGACGGCCCGCACGTCGCCGGTGAGCCGCCCGGCGAGCCCCAGGCGCGCGGTCGCGTGGATGGCTGCGGTCGTGGCCGCCATGGCGGGGTCCATCCCCAGCTGGTGACGGGCGTGCCGGACATAGGCCCGGATCCCCGGACGGGTGTAGGCGATCGTGCGGCCGAGCACCTCGCCCAGCACCGCCGCCGCCTCGTCCCAGGTGAGGGCCTCCTCGCCCGTCGGCGTCCAGATCCGTCCGGCGTGCGCCCGCGGGTCGAGCAGGACCCGCGCGGCGACGGCGGCGACGTCCCGGGCGTCCACGAAGGCCGTCCGCCCATTCCCGGCCGGCACGACGATCCGGCTCCGGTCCCTGATGTCCGCGGCGAAGACGGTCGTGAGGTTCTGGTCGAAGTAGGACGGGCGCAGGAACGTCCACGCCAGGCCCGAACGGCGCAGCCACCGCTCCGCAGCCGCGTGCGGGAGGACGGGCACGAGACCGGCGCCCTGCACGGACAGCAGCACGACGTGCCGGACCCCGCGCTCCCGGGCCCGGACCAGGGCCGGCACCAGGTCGCGGCGCACGTCGGCGAGCTGCGGCGGGCGCACCAGGAACATCGTGCGGACACCGGCGAAGGCCGCGTCCCACGTCCCGGGGTCCGAGAAGTCGAACCGGACGCCCTCCGGGTCCCGGGGGCGGCGGGCGGCCGGGCGCACGGCCGCCCCGGCCGCCCGCAGCGCCTCGACCAGGGGACCGCCCACGTTGCCGGTGGCGCCCGTGACCAGCACCGGCGCGCTCACGCGGGCCTCGGACCGGCGGTGCTGCGGAGTGCCGCCGCCGTGACGGCGGCGGCCCCGGCCGTCACGGCGATCATCGGCGGCTGGAGCCACGGGGTGCCCTGCGTGCGCACCCATAGCCCGGACAGGGCCGCGGCGCCCACCACTGCCCGCTGCCGCAGCGCGTCCCGGTCCCCCATGGTGTGCTCCTCTCCACCGTCCAGCATCCTCCCCTCGCCGCCCGCGCGGTACCCCGCGGACAGTCACGTTCTGCTGGAAAAATCAAGTGCTGAACCGTGACCGGGGGCTCAGTAGGATGGGCCGGAGCCACCGGATCTTCCTGATTTCCCTGGTGGCTGGGCCGGTGCGGGGGCGATCTCGCGCCGGCCCGCTCATGCGCCGGCGCGAGATCGCCCCTCCCCGGGTTCCCCGGCATCAACAGGTCCGCTCCTGCGCCGGCAGCACGCCCTGGAGCAGGTAGCCGTTGACGACCTCGTCCACGCAGAGGTTGCCCCGCAGGTAGGAGCCGTGCCCCTCCCCCTCCCGGGTGAGCAGGTGCCCGCCCGCCAGCTGCTCGGCGAGCGCCTCGGACCAGGCGTAGGGCGTGGCCGGGTCCCCCGTGCCGCCGACCACGAGGACGGGCCCGGCCCCCGCCCCGTCGACCGGCGCCGGCGGGGAGACCGGCTCGTGCGGCCAGGCCCCGCAGTAGGCCTCGTCGTGGCTGAAGTAGTCCCCGAGCGTGGGGGCGGCCTCCTGCAGGCGCGCGTCCAGGGCGGCCATGGCCGCGGGGCTGTCGTCCACCGGGTAGTCCAGGCAGTCGATGGCCGTGTTCGCCTCGTTCGCGTTGGAGTACGTCCCGTCGGGACTGCGCCCGTAGGCCGAGTCCGCCAGGAACATCAGCGCCGTTCCGTCCCCGTGGTCCAGGGCCCGGCCGAGGGCCTGGCCCAGGAGCCCCCAGACCCGGTCCTCGTAGAGCGGCAGGATGATCCCGGAGACCGCGTCGTCCACGGTGAGCGGCCGGCCGTCGGCGGTGGGCAGCGGCTGCGTCTCGAGCCGCTCCAGCAGGGCGTCGATCTCCGCGACGGCCTCGTCCACGGTGCCCTCGAGCGGGCAGCCGTCCTGCGGCAGGCAGGAGGCGGCGAAGACCCGCAGGGACCGCTCGAAGCCGGCGGCCTGCTGGACGCTGAGGTCGGCGATGTCCAGGGCCGGGTCGACCGCGGCGTCCAGCACGAACCGGCCGGTGCGCTCCGGGAACAGTTCGATGTAGGCCGCGCCGAGCGCGGTGCCGTAGGAGTAGCCGAGATAGGTCAGCCGGTCGTCCCCCAGGACGGCGCGCAGCAGGTCCAGGTCCCGGGCTGCGCTGTCGGTGTCGACCTCCCCCAGGAGCGGGCCGGTGGTGGCGGCGCACGCCGCGGCGAACAGCTCGGCCCGCGCGGTGAGCTCGGCGAGCCCCTCCGGGGTGTCCGGGTCCACCGGGTCGGCGCGCCAAGCGTCCACGGTGGGCCCGTCCACGCAGTCCACCGCGGTGGAGGACCCCACGCCCCGGGGGTCGAAGCCCACGACGTCGTAGGCGGCGCGCACGTCCGGGTCCAGGCCGGCCGCCCACCCCTCGATCGCCGCCGTGCCGGAGCCGCCCGGGCCGCCGAAGTTCACGAGCAGCGAGCCCTGCGGCGCGGCCGCGCCGGTGCTCGGCACCCGGGTGAGGGCGAGGTCGATCACCCCGGCGGCGGGGTCGGCGTGGTCCAGCGGAGCGCTCACCGTGGCGCACTCGGCGGCCACCCCGCACGGGGTCCACACGATCTCCTGCGCGTAGAACGGCTCGAGCCCGGGCGGGGCCTGCGCGGTGACCACCGGCGCGGTGCGCGGGACCGCGCCCGCCCCGGTGACCGGGGCGGCGGCGAGGAGGACGGTGAGGGAGAGCACGGCTGCTCCCGCGCGGGCTCGTGCGCGGTGGAGCCGCCGCGCACGGGTGCGGGGCGGAGCGGGAATGGCGGTGGGCTGGCAAGGGTGCACGGCACATCACGTCCTCGGGACGGGCGACCGGGATGCGGATCGGGATCGCGCGACGGCGCGGGCCGACCGGTGCCCACCGATCTCGCGCGCGCCCGGACGACCGGACGTCCCGGTGCGCCGCCGGGTCCGAGCGCTCGCGACCAACTGTGCAGTGACGAGGGGCTTCAGGGTAGAGGCGCCGCACGGCGGGGGTCAACGATGTGTCGGCGCCGCCCCCGCCGCACCCGGGTCCCGGTGGGAGGCAGCGCGGCGGGCGGCCCGCCCACGGCGCAGTGCGTCGGCGCGACCCCCGCCCGCGGCGGGACCGGCCGCCCGGCCGGGGCCCCGCGCGGGAGGCGGCCTGCTCGGCGGGGTCCGGACGAGCAGCGCCGACAGCAGCCCGCCCACGACCAGCGTCCCGGCGCAGACCCGGGTGATCAGCACGAACGCGTCACGGACCCGCTCGGGTTCGGCCAGGCCGCCGTCGCCGAGCCCGCCGAGCAGCGGCAGCGCGGCGACGGCGAGCAGGCCACCGGTGCGGGCGACGGCGTTGTTCACCCCGCTGGCCAGCCCCGCCTGCTCCTCGGGCAGTGCTGCCAGGACGGTCGCGGTCAGCGGGGTGACGATCAGGGTCAGTCCGGCCCCGAACACGGTCGTGGGCACCAGGACGTCGAGCGTGTAGTCGGCCCCGGGCCCGATGCGGCCCAGCAGGGCCACGCCCAGCCCTGCGACCAGGGGGCCGAGCGTCATCAGGGGACGGGGGCCGGTCCGGCTCATGAGGGCGCCCACCGGGGCGGAGAACACCAGCATGAGCAGGGTGACGGGCAGCAGGGACAGGCCGGCCGCGAGCGGGGAGAACCCCGCGCCCACCTGCAGGGCGACGACGAGGGCGAAGAACACCGCCCCCAGGGCCGCGTAGACCAGCAGCGTGATGGCGTTCACCACGACGAACAGGCGCACCCGCAGCACCGCGGGCGGCAGGACCGGGGCGCGCGACCGCCGCTCCCACAGCAGGAACCCGGCCAGCAGCACCAGGCCCCCCGTGAGCAGGCCGAGGGGAGCGGGGGCGCCGGGGCCCGCCTCGGCCGCCGCGGTGAGCCCGTAGGTCAGCGAGCCGAGGGCCAGCACGAGCAGCGCGGAGCCGGGCAGGTCCGGCCGTGCGGCCGCCCCGGGATCCCGGGACTCGGGCACGCAGCGCAGGCTGATGACGACGACGGCCAGCGCGAGCGGCAGGTTGATCAGGAACACCCAGCGCCAGCTCACGGCCTGCACCAGCCATCCGCCGAGGAACGGGCCGACCGCCGCGGCGACCCCCGTGAGGCCCGACCAGGCTCCGATCGCCCGGGCCCGGTCCTCGGGCGCGAACGAGGCCTGCAGGATCGCGAGGCCGGCCGGCGTCAGCAGCGCCCCGCCCACGCCCTGCGCGGCCCGGGCGAGCACGAGGACCGTGATGTCCGGGGCCAGGCCGCACAGCGCGGACGCCGCGGCGAAGACCGTCACCCCCACGAGGAAGATCCGGCGCCGGCCGTACCGGTCCCCCAGCGCTCCACCCAGGAGCACGAACGCGGCCAGGGTCAGGGCGTAGGCGTTGACGACCCAGGTCAGCCCGGCCGTTCCCGCCCCGAGGTCGGCCCCGAGGGAGGGCAGGGCGATGTTCACGACCGTCGCGTCGAGGAAGGACAGCGCCGAGCCGAGGACCGTCGCGGTGAGCACCCACCGGGCGCGGGCCTGCCCCCAGGCCAGCGGCGCCGGCGGGCGGCCGGCCGGACCGGTAACGGCGCGGGCGGAGGAGTCGTTCATCACGGCAGGACCTGGTGCTTCCCGGGGGGGCGTCACCGGTGGAGGTGCCGGCGCCAGTCGGCGGGCACCGCCCCCGCGGGGCCGGGGACCGGCTGGTCCTCCGGCCGGTGCTGCGGCGGGGCGAGCTCGGGGCCCTCCACGAAGGTGCCGGTGGCGTAGTCCCACCACCAGGACTCCCCCGGCTCGAAGCTGCGCACGTACCGGTGGCCCGTCCGCCGGTGGTGGGCGGTGGCGTGCTGGGCCGGGGAGGTGTCGCAGCACCCGATGTGCCCGCACCGGGCGCACCGGCGCAGGTGCACCCACCAGCCTCCGTCCGCCAGGCACTCGGCGCACCCGGTGCCGCTCGGACCGGCGCCCACGTCGATGTCGTCCTCGGCCATGCCGACCACCCCCGCGTCGCGGGCCGCCGCGCCGCGCGGCGCCCGGCACCACTGTCCCACGCCGGCGGGTCCTCGACCAGCCCTGGAATTCCCGGCGGGGCACCCGCACACTGGGCGGAGGAGGACGCCATGAACCACGCCGCTTTCCCCGAGATGCCCTACGAGCCCTGGCGGGAGACCCGCGAGACCCTGCACCGGTTCCTGCAGGTGGTCGGCAAGGTGCGGCTGGCGGCCGCGCCCCGCCGCAACCACTGGTGGAACGTGCCGTTCCACGTCACCGGGCGGGGCCTGACCACCCGCCCGATGGGCCGCGACCCGGTGTTCGCGATCGACCTCGACCTGCTCGACCACCGCCTGGACCTCAGCACCGCCACGGGCCTGAGGCACTCCTTCGCCCTCCCGGGGCTGTCCGTGGCAGCCTTCCACGACCGCCTGCTGCACGCCCTCGGGGCCGCCGGGGTCGAGGTCGCCATCGCCGACCCCCGCCCCTTCGACCTGCCCGACTCCGGGCGTCCGTTCGCCGAGGACACCGAGCACGCCGCCTACGACCCCGCCGCCGTGACCCGGTACTGGCAGGTGCTGGGCCAGGTGAACCTGCTGCTCGAGCGGTTCGCCGGCGAGTGGTCCGGCAAGACCAGTCCCGTCCACCACTTCTGGCACACCTTCGACATCGCGGTGACCCGCTTCGCCGACACCGCCGTGGACGTCCCGCCCGGCGCGGACCCGGTGACGGGCGAGGCGTACTCGCGGGAGGTCATCAGCTCCGGGTTCTGGTTCGGCGACGATGCCTTCCCCGAGCCGGCCTTCTACTCCTACACCGCCCCGGAGCCGGACGGCCTGGCCGCCGAGCCGCTGCGGCCGGACACGGCGCGGTGGGCCGAGCGCGCCGGGAGCCACCTGGCGGTCCTGCGCTACGACGACGTCCGGGGGCTGGCCGACCCGCACGGCGCCGTCCTCGAGTTCTGGGACAGCGCCTACCGGGCCGGGGCGCGCCGCAGCGCCTGGAACTTCTTCCACTACGACTGCCCGGGCGGGATCACGGACCCCCGCGTCTGAGGGACGTGGCCGGCGGTGCTCAGCCGCTCTGCCGGGCCTGGCGCCGCGGGTCGAAGAACTTCCCGAGCACCACGGTGTCCTGCACGGCGTAGCCGAGCCGCTCGTAGAAGTCCCGCGTGCCCGCGTTGCCGGTGCGCACCATCAGCTGCATCTTCGGGATGCCGCGCCCGGCCACCCACTGCTCGCACGCGGCCATCAGCGCCCGGCCCAGGCCTCTCCCCCGGTGGGAGGGCCGCACGGCCACGTAGTACACCCAGCCCCGGTGCCCGTCGTGGCCCACCATCGCGGTGCCCACGAGCCCGTCCTCCTCGACGGCGGCCAGCACCGTGGACGAGGGCCCCGCCAGGGCCCGGGCCAGGTCCGCCCGCGGGTCGTTCCACGGACGGGTCAGCCCCGCGTCCTCCCACAGGGCCACGGCGTCCTCGCACAGGTGCTCGGGCAGTCGGTCGACGATCATGCGGCCTCCTTCGACCGGCCCATGCTCTCACGCGTCGCCGCGCCGAGCGGGCGTTCTCGCCCTGCGATAACGCGTCTGGCCCGTCGTGGTGATCTGCCTCACACTCGGTGGTGACACCCGGCAGCGCCGACGAGGAGGAGACCCATGGTCTATCCCGCGAAGTACTCCGCCCTGAACGCCCTCGCCCTGACGGACGAGGCGAAGCGCACCCTGACGCGGATCGTGCGGGTCGCGTTCCCGCACCCGCAGCTCCCGGACGGCCCGTACGAACGGATGACCGAGAAGATCGTGGCGGAGGCCGAGAACTCCACCTGGTTCCGGATGGCCCTGACCCAGGGGCTGCTGACCCTCGACTCGCTGAGCGAGGAGCCGTTCGTGGACCTCCCCGACGAGGCCGCCCTGAACGTGCTCAAGCGGATCGCCGACCTCGAGTTCTTCGGGTTCATCCGCCGCACCACCGTGCTGCACCTCTACGACGACCACGAGGTGTGGGAGGCCCTGGGCTACGAGGGCGAGTCCTTCTCGAAGGGCGGCTATCTGCACCGCGGCTTCGACGACCTCGACTGGCTGCCCGATCCGCGCGTCGAGGAGTCCGAGGAGGAGCTGCCAGAGTGCGGCCGCCTCGGCTACCCGGTGGCGAGCGCCGCCCCCAAGGAGGGATGGAACCTGGACCAGCAGGGCGCCTCCGAGACCACCGAACAGCCCTTCAGCGACCTCTTCAAAGGGTCGGACGTCGTCGAGCCGGGAGAGACCGCATGACCACCACGCCCCAGGACCAGCAGCGCTCCGCCCGGATCGAGCTGGACGACGACTCCGCCGTCGTCGTCATCGGCTCCGGCGCCGGCGGGGGAACGCTGGCCCACGAGCTGACCGAGAAGGGCATCAAGGTGGTCCTGCTCGAGGCCGGGCCGCACCTGACCAGCGAGGACTGGGTCAACGACGAGTGGGAGGCCTTCCACCAGATGGCCTGGCTGGACCCCCGGACCACCACGGGGTCCTGGCGGATCGCGCGGGACTTCCCCAACCTCCCGGCGTGGCTGGTCAAGGCCGTCGGCGGGACCACCACCCACTGGTCGGGGGCCACGCCGCGGTTCAAGGCCCACGAGTTCCGCACGCGCAGCGTCTACGGGCGCGTGGACGGCGCGAACCTGCTGGACTGGCCGATCACGCTCGAGGACCTGGCCCCGTACTACGACCGCGCCGAGCGGAAGATCGGCAGCACCCACCGGCACGGCCGTCCCCCGCTGCCCGCGAACAACAACTACAAGGTGCTCGCGGCGGGCGCGCAGAGGCTCGGCTACCGGCACTACGCGACCGGCCCGTACGGGACCAACGCCGAACCGTACGACGGGCGCCCGGCGTCCGTCCAGGACGGGTTCAACTTCCAGGGCGACAAGAACCGGTCCAAGTGGTCCACGCTCGTCTCGGAGATCCCCAAGGCCCTGCGCACCGGCTGCCTCGACCTGCGCGCGGACTGCCACGCCGTGCAGATCACCCACACGGACAGGGGCCTGGTGGACAGCGTGGTCTACGTGGACGGGGACGGCCAGGTGCAGCGGCAGCGGGCACGGCTCGTGGCCGTGGCGTGCAACGCGATCGAGACGCCGCGGCTGCTGATGCTCTCGGCGTCCCCCCTGTTCCCGGACGGGCTCGCCAACTCGTCGGGGCAGCTGGGCCGCAACTACATGCGCCACACCACCGGATCGGTCTACGCGCAGTTCGACCGCCCGGTGCACATGTACCGGGGCGAGACGATGGCCGGGATCGTCGCCGACGAGTCCCGGCACGACGTGGACCGGGGGTTCGCCGGCGGCTACTACATGGAGACGATCTCCCTGGGGCCGGCCTTCCTGGCCAGCTTCGGGGACCCGGGCGCGTGGGGACCGGACTTCGCCGCCCTGCTCGACGGCTACGAGAACACCGCCGGGATGTGGGTGGTGGGCGAGGACATGCCGCAGGAGACCAACCGGGTGACCCTCAACACCACGGTGACCGACCACCTGGGGCTGCCCGTGCCCAACGTACACTTCGACGACCACCCGAACGACGTCGCGATGCGCAACCACGGCTACCAGCAGGGCTCCCTGCTCTACGAGTCCGTGGGCGCGGTGTCCACGCACCGCACTCCGCCGTACCCGGCGACGCACAACATGGGCACGGCGCGGATGAGCGAGCGCCCCGAGGACGGGGTGACCAACGCGTTCGGCCAGAGCCACGACGTGCCGAACCTGTTCGTCTCCGACGGGTCGCTGTTCACCACCGGGGCGGCGGCCAACCCGACGCTGACGATCGTGGCGCTGGCCACACGCCAGGCCGACTACATCGCCGAGCAGCTGGCCGGCCGGCACCTGTAGCGCCGCCCCGCGGCGGGGGACCGCTCAGTCGGCCCGGCGGGCGACCGGGCAGTCCTCCGCGGCGCGCAGGGCCCGGCCCACCCGGTCGGCGGCGTCCCGCAGCACCGGCGTGATCGCCCGGTGCCGCCGCTCGAAGTCCGGCGGCCGCAACGACACCGCCACGGAGCCGAGGGTGCGGCCCGCGGCGTCGAGCACGGGCGCGGCCAGGCAGGAGGCTCCGGGCACGAACTCCTCCCGCTCCACCGCGATGCCCTCGGCGCGCACCCGCCGGAGCTCCCGGTGCAGGGTCTCCGGCGTGCGCAGCGTCCGCTCCGTCAGGCCGGGCATGCCGTGGCGCTGGAGGTACTCCGCCACCTCGTCCCGGTCCATCCGGGCGAGCAGGATCTTGCCGAAGGCCGTCGCGTGGGCCGCGTCGGTGAACCCGAAGTCCAGGGGGTCGAGCCGTGGCCGGCGCGGGGAGTCGACCACGTGCGCCACCACGACGGCGTCCCCGCGGTACACCGCGAAGTAGGCGGCGGCGTCGGCCGAGGCGTGCAGGTCGCGGACCGCGCGCCGGACCGTGCCGGGCGTGCCGACCTGCTGGCGCAGGGACGTGTCGAGGGCGTGCACCTTGTAGCCCAGCCCGTAGCGCCGCTGGTCCCTGAGGTGGACCACGTGCTCGGAGGCCACGAGCGTCTGCAGCAGCCGGTAGACCGAGGGCAGCGGGATCCCGAGCGCGGCGCTGATGTCCTTGGCCGTCGCCCCCCGGGGGTCCCGCGCCACGACGTCGAGCAGCGCGAAGGCCTTCTGGACGGAGGCCAGGCCGGCGTCACGTGTGGTCATGCCTCATATTGTGGCGGTCGGCGTTGCATGTGCCAATGGCCCGGGAGCGCCGCTCCCGGGCCACGGACGGTCCGGCGGAGTCCTCAGCGGACCCCTCGCCGCACGTCGCGGCGCGGACTCACTCGACGGTGATCTCGCCCATCCGGTTCCAGCCCTGGGCGGAGATCGTCTCGCTGATGATCTGCGGGGTCTCCACGAGCGCCTGGGGTGCCTCCGCCGTGAACGTCCGGAAGTGCTCGCTGTTGACGTGCGGGCCGGCGGCGTCGTCCTCGAAGGCCTCGACGAGGACGAACTCGTTCGGGTCGTCCACGCTGCGGGACCAGTCGAACCACAGGTTGCCCGGCTCCTGGCGGGTGGCCTCCGTGAAGTCCCGCGAGAAGTCGATCCAGCGCTCCGACCACTCCGGCTTCACCTTGAACTTGACGACGATGAAGATCATCCCTGCTCCCTTCTCGGCGGCGCCCGGGGTGCGGGGCCCGGTGCTCTCCTGGTCAGTGTCGCGGTCCGCGGCACGGCCCGCCAAGGCAGGTTATCGCGGACCGATAACCCCGGGGCGCCCCTCCGCCCGCCGGTGCCCGGCGGCTCCGGCCCGGGTCCCGGGGCCGGGCGGCAGGAGACGCCGCCCGGGTGAGATCATGGGCCCATGAGCCGCAACCTCACCACCGCCCTCGTGGACGACCTGCGGGCACGCATCGTCGACGGGCGCATCGCCCCCGGCGAGCGCCTGCCCAGCGAGAGCAGCCTGATCGCCGAGCACGGGGTGAGCCGGACGGTGGTCCGGGAGGCCGTCGCCCGGCTCCAGGCCGAGGGCCTCGTGCACACGCGGCGGGGCAGCGGCAGCTTCGCCCTCACCCCGCCGGCCGCTCCCGCCGGGGCCGGGCGGCCCGTGCGGACGCTGCGGGACCGCCGCAGCCTGCTCGCCTTCCGCACCGGGGTGGAGTCCGAGGCCGCGGCGCTGGCCGCCACGGCCCGCGACGAGCAGCAGCTCGCCCGGATGGAGCAGGAGCTGCTGCTCACGGAGCAGGACGCGGACCACCCGGCCGCCGCCCTGGAGCACGACTTCGAGTTCCACCGGACCGTGGCCGAGGCCAGTCACAACCCCTACTACGTCGACGCCCTGACCGGCCTGGGTCCGGCCATGATCACCATGCCGCCGCGCCGGCTCGACGGCGCCGGGCCCGGCGGCCGCACGGCCCGGGTCGTGGCCGAGCACCGGGCGGTCCTGGACGCCATCCGGGCCGGTGACCCGCTGGCGGCGTCGGCCGCCATGCGCCTGCACCTGGCGAACTCGCTGTGGCGCCTGGAGGCCGAGGCGGGCGGTCCCGTGAGCCGCACGGCCGTCCCGGTCGAGGACTGAGCCGGGGATGCGCGAGATCGAGGTGGTCGCCGGCACAGCGGTGTCGCCGGTGCAGATGCTGCGGGCCCTGCGGGACCAGCCCGGGCTGGTGGCCCTGTTCGGCGACTGGGACGGCGGGGACGCCTGATCGGCTTCCGGCCCGTGCACGTGCTGGCCCCGGAGGAGGACCCCTTCGCCGCCCTGGACACGGTGCCTCCGTCGGCCGCTCCGGGCACGGTGGCCCCGCTCGCGGAGCCGGGCACGGTGGCCCCGCTCGCGGAGCCGGGCACGGTGCCCGTGCCCGCGGCCTCGGGCACGGTGGCCACGCCCGCCGGCCCGGACACCATGGCCCCGCTCGCGGCCTCGGGCACGGCGGTCCCGCTCGCCGACCCGGGCACGGTGGCCCCGGGCCGGCCGGGGCGAGGGCGGACGGGCCCGGCGCCGCGGCGGCCGGCCCGGGCTGGATCGGGTACCTCGGCTACCAGCTGTCCCGGCGGCTGGAGCGCCTCCCGGCGCCCCCGCCGCGCCCGGCGCGGCTGCCGGAGCACCACCTGGGCTTCTACGACCACGTGCTGCGCCGGCGGCCGGCCACGGGGACTGGGTGCTCGAGCGGTGGCCCGGGGCCGATCCGGCCCGGACGGCCGCGGCCCGCCGGATCGTCCGGGAGGCGCTGGCGGGCCCGAGCGGCCCGGAGGCCTACCGGTGCGGGCCCTTCCGCGCGGACGCCTCCGCGGCGGAGCACGCCGCCGCCGTGACCGCGGCGCTCGGGCACATCCGGGACGGTGACATCTTCCAGGCCAACATCTGCCGCGGCCTCGAGGCCGGCTTCGAGGGCGACCCCCTGGACCTCTTCTGCGCCGGGCACGAACGGCTGGCCCCGCGCTTCGCGGCCTTCCTGCGGCTGCCCGGCGGTGCCGTGGCCAGCCTGTCGCCGGAGCTGTTCCTGCGCCGCACCGGGCGTGCCGTGCTCAGCTCCCCCATCAAGGGCACCGCGCCGGCCGTCACCGACCCGGCGGAGCTGCACGCCTCGGCGAAGAACCGGGCCGAGAACGTCATGATCGTGGACCTGATGCGCAACGACCTCTCCCGGGCGTGCGTGCCCGGGTCCGTGCGGGCGCCGGCCGCACCCCGGGTCGAGCCGCACACCGGGGTCCACCACCTCGTGGCGGACGTGCGGGGCCGGCTGCGTGCGGGCCTCGGCGACGGCGACCTGCTGCGGGCCACGTTTCCGCCCGGCTCCTGCACGGGTGCCCCCAAGATCCGGGCCATGGAGATCATCAACGCGCTCGAACCGGCCGGCCGCGAGGTCTACACGGGCGCCGTCGGCTGCGCCGGCCCGGGCGGCCTGGTGCTCAACGTGGCGATCCGCACGTTCGAGTTCACCGGGAACCGGGTCCGGCTCGGCGTGGGCGGCGGGATCGTGGCCGACTCGGACCCCGCCGACGAGGCCCACGAGACGCTCGTCAAGGCGGTGCCCCTGCTCGACGCCGTCGGGGCGGAGCTGGACGCCGCCCTGCGGCAGGACTGGGACCTGCACGGCGCGCCGAGCGCGCCCGGGCCGGCGGACCGGGCCCCGCTCTTCGAGCTGCCGGCCCGGGCCCCGCTGCACGCCGAGGGCGTGTTCACCACTCTCCTCGTGGAGGAGCGGGAACCCGTCCAGCTCGACGCCCATCTGCGCCGCCTCGGCGCCAGCTGCCTGGCCTGCTGCGGCACGGAGCTGCCGCGGGGCGTCCGCGAGGAGGTGCTGGAGCACGCCGCCGGGCTGACCGGCCCCCACCGGCTGCGGATCGCGGCGGCGCCCACCCCGGGAGGAACCCTGGACGTGCGGGTGACGGCCACGGCGCTGCCGCCGGGACCGGTGCCCCCGTGGCGGCTGGTCCCCGTGCGGCTGACCGGCGGTTTGGGCGCGCACAAGTGGGCGGACCGGCGGGTGCTCGTCCACGAGCCCGAGCCCGGGCTGTGGTCGCGCAGCTGCGACCCCCTGCTGGTGGACGCCGACGGCACGGTCCTGGAGACCGGTCGCGCCAACGTCTTCGCGGTGCTCGGCGGCACCGTGGTCACCCCGCCCGCGGACGGCCGCATCCTGCCCGGGGTGGTGCGGGCCCGCGCGCTCGAGGCCCTGCGCCGATCGGGGCGCCCGGTCGACGAGCGGCCGCTGCGGCTCGGGGAGCTCGCCGCGGCCACGGAGGTGTTCGTGACCAACTCGGTGGTCGGCGCCCACCCCGTCGGCTCCGTGGACGGGGTGGCCCGGTGGGAACCGGGCCCCGTCCAGCACTCCCTGACCCGCGTCCTCCGCCGAGGGCGCGGGTGACCGCGGGTGACGGCGAGCGCGCACGGGCGGGTCGCCGTCACCTGCGGCCTCGACGTGAGGCGAGGAGAGGTGGGACGGAGTGAGGGCGGCGGGGCGGGTCAGAAGACGATCGTCTGGCGGGCGTGGCGGACGACCCGGTCCTGGCAGTGCCACAGCACCGCGCGGGCGAGCACCTGCCGCTCCACGTCGGCGCCGCGCCGGGCGAAGTCCTGGGCGGTGTCCCGGTGGGAGACCCGCACCACGTCCTGCTCGATGATCGGGCCCTCGTCGAGGTCCTCGGTGACGTAGTGCGCCGTGGCGCCGATGATCTTCACGCCGCGCTCCTTGGCCTTGCGGTAGGGCTCCGCGCCCACGAAGGCGGGCAGGAACGAGTGGTGGATGTTGATCACCGGCACGCCCACGGCCTCGAGGAACGGCGAGGAGAGGATCTGCATGTAGCGGGCCAGCACCACGAGGTCGACGTTGCCGTCCAGCAACCGCAGGTGCTCCGCCTCGGCGACCGCCTTGTCCTCGGTGGGGACGTGGAAGAAGGGGATGCCGAAGCCCCGGACCTCCTGCGCCAGATCCGGGTGGTTGGAGACGACCATCGAGATCGTCACGGGCAGCTCGCCGCGGCGCTGGCGCCAGATGAGGTCCAGCAGGCAGTGGTCGGACCGGGAGGCGAAGACCGCCACCCGCCGGGGCGCCGAGAGGTCCGTGAACCGCCACTGCAGGTCGAAGCCGCCCGTGAGGGCCGCGGCGAGGTCCTGCTCGAGCACGGGCCGCAGCGCCGGGTAGGCGGGCAGGTGGAAGACCGTGCGCTGGAAGAACGCCCCGCCCTCGGGGTCGTCGGAGTGCTGGTCCAGCGCCACGATGTTCGCCCCGTGCCGGGCCAGCACGGAGGTCACGACGGCGACGATGCCCGGCTGGTCCCGGCCGTGCACCACGAGGCTGGCGTGGTCGGGGCGGAGCACGGACTGCTGCGGAGGCCTCATGGCGCCACCCGCTCCCCGCCGAACTGCCGGACCCAGCAGGCCGTGGCCCCCAGCCCGCCGAAGGTGTAGAAGTGCAGCCGCACCGGACCGTGGGCTTCGGCGTCGTAGCCCGCGGCGAGGTCGTGCAGGAAGCGGTCGGGACCCGCGGTGCCCAGCAGGTGCGTGAGGGAGAGACCGTACTTCTGCGCGATCCCCGCCGAGGTGGCCACGCCGAAGCGGCGGGCGTGGCCGAGCAGCCGGCGGACCCCCGCCGGACCCGGCACGCCGATCCGCACCGGGGCGTCGATCCCGCGGCGGCGCGCCTCGGCCAGCCACGACAGGACCGGGGCGGTGTCGAAGCCGAACTGGGTGATCACCGTGGCCTCGAGGCCCTGCTCGCGCAGGGCGGCCGTCTTGGCCGCCAGCGCCGACCACAGGACGTCGTCGTCGACGGCGGGGTGGCCCTCCGGGTAGCCGCCGATGCCCACGCCGCGCACGCCGTGGCGCTGGAGGGCCCCGCTGCGGATGACCGCGAGGGCGTCCTCGTAGGGACCCTGCGCGGTCCCGGGGTCACCGCCCACGACGAGCACCTGCTCGGCGGCCCCGGCCTCCGCGAGGTGCACGAGGAAGGCGTCGAGCTCGGCCCGGGAGCGCAGCCGCCGCGCCGAGACGTGGGGCACCGGCACGAACCCGTGCTCGCGCACGGCCCGGGCGGCGGCCACGCGCAGCGCCGGATCCTCGTGAGCGAGGAACGTGACGTTGATCCGGGTGCCCGGGGGGATCCCCGGGCCCGCCTCCTGCAGGGCGGGCACGTCCCGGCCCGTCATCTCCAGCGAGAAGCCCGGGAGCATCTGCACGGCGGCCGGGCTCCCGGTGGGCGTGCTGGTCGGCATGGGTCCCGTCCTCTCCACGGCGCCGGACCGGCCGGGCGCTCCGCACGGGCGTCCACGCCCGCGCACGGCAGGTGCCACCAGTATGCACAGCGCTCTCCCGGGAGGAACACCGCGCCCCGCCCAGGCCTCATCGCCGCCCCGAGTGGCTCGTGCAGAGCAGGGCACCCTGCCGGCCGGGGACGCGGCAGGAGGCGGAAATATCCTCGCACCACCCCTTGACTCGTGAGCTGGCTCACAGATACGGTTTGGAAAACGCTTTCCAGCACTCAGGACCGAGCACCAGGAGACACGATCGACATGAAGCGCACCGGACCTCTCGCCAAGGCCGTCACGGCCCTCGCCGTATCCGCCCTCGCCCTCACCGGCTGCGGCGGCGGCGACAGCGCCGCAGCCGACGGCGACGTCGAGCTCCGGTTCGCCTGGTGGGGCTCGGACACCCGCCACCAGCGCACCCAGGAGATCATCGACGCCTTCGAGGAGCAGAACCCCGGCATCACCGTGACCGGCGAGTACGGCGACTGGGCCGGCTACTGGGACAAGCTCGCCACCCAGACGGCCTCCAACGACGCCCCGGACATCATCCAGATGGACGCGAAGTACATCCGCGAGTACGCCGACAACGGCGCGCTGCTGGACCTCTCGGACATCGATCTCGGCGAGCTCAGCGAGGACGTCGTGGAGAACGGCCGCACCGAGGAGGGCCTGTTCGGCGTGACCACCGGCGTCAACGCCATGGCCATCATGGCCAACCCCACGATCTTCCAGGAGGCCGGCGTCGAGCTGCCCGACGACACCACCTGGACGTGGGAGGACTTCTCCGACGTCGCCCAGCAGGTCACGGAGGGCAGCGACGCGTACGGCGCCGCCGGCCCGGCGGAGCCCGACACCTTCCAGATCTGGCTGCGCCAGCAGGGCAAGGAGCTGACCACCCCTGAGGGCGAGCTCGGCTTCGACGCGGCGGACGCCGCCGAGTACCTGGAGATGCAGCACCGGATGATGCAGGAGGGCGCCCTGCCCCCCGCCTCGGTCGTGGCCGAGGACCAGGCGCCCAACCCGGACCAGTCCCTGACGGGCACCAACGGCGCCGCGATGGGCGCGTGGTGGACCAACCAGCTGAGCTCTGTCAGCGACGCGTCGGGCAACGACCTCGTCCCGCTGCGCTTCCCGAGCATGGACGGCACGGCGAAGGGGGCCGCCCTCTACTACAAGCCGGCGATGTTCATGTCGGCCTCCGCCCGCACGGAGCACCCGGAGGAGGTCAAGAAGTTCATCGACTTCATGGTCAACAGCGAGGAGGCCGGCCTGCTCAACCTCGCCGACCGGGGCCTGCCCGCCAACGAGTCGGTGCGCGAGGCCGTGGTCCCGGAGATGAACGAGGCAGACGCCCGCTCCGCGGAGTTCCTCGAGGAGATCGAGCCGGAGCTGGGCGATCCGACGCCGATCCCGCCGCTGGGCTACAGCACCCTGCAGGAGATCCTGTACCGCTACGAGCTGGAGGTGTTCTTCGACCGGGCGAGCCCGCAGGAGGCCGCCGAGCGGATGATCTCCGAGATGGAGTCGGCGATCAGCTGACCCGCACGCTCCGCGGGCGCCGGCCGGACCGGCGCCCGCGGCGCGGCCCGGCCCGCACCCGCGGGCCCAGTCCCTCCGCGGCCGACACCGGCGGCGGAGGGACTTCGCACGTCCGCGCACGCGGCCGTCGACACCACGGCCGCGCAGGACCCCTCGAGCACGACCTCTAGTCATACAAGTTTCCAACTTGTACTATTCGTGGTGTCCACCCCACATTCAGCACGAGGACCCACCATGACCTACACCCCGGACGCCGTCCGCCACCTGCAGCTGTCCACCGTCACCCTGCCGCTGAGCACCCCGATCTCCGACGCCAAGGTGTTCACCGGCCGGCAGCGGCCGATGACCGAGGTCGTCTTCCTCGTCGCCGAGATCAGCACCGAGCAGGGCCACTCGGGAGTGGGGTTCAGCTACTCCAAGCGCGCGGGCGGGCCGGCCCAGTACGCCCACGCCAAGGAGGTCGCCGAAGGGCTCATCGGCGAGGACCCCAGCGACATCGCCAAGGTGTACGACAAGCTGCTGTGGGCGGGAGCCTCGGTGGGCCGCTCCGGGGTGGCCACACAGGCACTGGCCGCGATCGACGTGGCCCTGTGGGACCTCAAGGCCAAGCGGGCCGGCCTGCCGCTGGCCAAGCTCCTGGGCGCCCACCGGGACTCGGTGCGCACCTACAACACCTCCGGCGGCTTCCTGCACGCCTCCCTGGAGGAGGTCAAGGACCGCGCCACGGCCTCCCTCGAGGCCGGCATCGGCGGGATCAAGATCAAGGTGGGCCTGCCCGACTCGGCGGAGGACCTCCGGCGCGTGGCCGGCGTGCGCGAGCACATCGGGGCCACCGTGCCCCTCATGGTCGACGCGAACCAGCAGTGGGACCGGGCGACCGCCCTGCGCATGGGCCGGAGGCTCGAGGAGTTCGACCTCACCTGGATCGAGGAGCCGCTGGACGCCTACGACGCCGAGGGCCACGCCCGGCTCACGGCCACCCTGGACACCCCGATCGCCACCGGCGAGATGCTCGCCTCGGTCGCCGAGCACGTGCGGCTCGTCGACGCCCGGGCCTGCGACATCATCCAGCCCGACGCCCCGCGGGTGGGCGGGATCACGCAGTTCCTGCGCCTGGCCGCCCTGGCCGACCAGCGCGGCCTGGACCTCGCCCCGCACTTCGCCATGGAGATCCACCTGCACCTGGCCGCCGCCTATCCGCGCGAGCCCTGGGTGGAGCACTTCGACTGGCTCGACCCCCTCTTCGAGGAGCGCCTCGAGACCCGCGACGGCCGCATGCTGGTCCCCGCACGCCCCGGACTGGGCATCACGCTCAGCGAGCAGGCCCGCGCCTGGACCACCGACAGCGCAGCGTTCGGCACCGCGTAGTCGAGCACGGCCCGGGGTCGCCCGGTCCGCCCGAACACGTCCGCACCACCTCTTGACCCGTGAGCTGGATCACAGCTAGTGTTGGGAAAACGCTTTCCACCACCGCCCCGACCCAGGAGACACGATCGACATGAAGCGCACCGGACCTCTCGCCAAGGCCGTCACGGCCCTCGCCGTGTCGGCTCTCGCCCTCACCGGCTGCGGCGGCGGCGACAGCGCCGCCGCCGACGGCGACGTCGAGCTCCGTTTCGCCTGGTGGGGTTCGGACACCCGCCACCAGCAGACGCAGAAGATCATCGACGCCTTCGAGGAGGAGAACCCGGGCATCACGGTGACCGGCGAGTACGGCGACTGGTCCGGGTACTGGGACAAGCTGGCCACGCAGACGGCCTCCAGCGATGCCCCGGACGTCATCCAGATGGAGGAGAAGTACATCCGCGAGTACGCCGACAACGGCGCGCTGCTGGACCTCTCCGACGTGGACGTGAGCGAGATCGACGAGGGCGTCGTGGAGAGCGGCCGCACCGAGGAGGGCCTGTTCGGTGTGGCCACGGGCGTGAACATCATGGCGCTGGTGGCCAACCCGGCGCTGTTCGAGGAGGCCGGCGTCGAGCTGCCGGACGACAGCACGTGGACCTGGCAGGACTACTCGGACGTCGCGGCGCAGATCACGGAGAACTCGGACGCCTACGGGGCCAGCGGACCGAACGAGCCGGCGGGCTTCCAGATCTGGCTGCGGCAGCAGGGCAAGGAGATGACCACCCCAGAGGGCGAGCTCGGCTTCGAGGTGGCCGACGCGGCCGAGTACCTGGAGCTGCAGAAGCAGCTGATCGAGGACGGGGCCCTGCCCCCGGCCTCGGTGCTCACCGAGGACCAGAGCCCGGGCCCGGACCAGTCCCTGACGGGCACCAACGGCGCCGCGATGGGCATGTGGTGGACCAACCAGCTGAGCGCCCTGAATGCGGCGTCCGGCAACGACCTCCTCCCCCTGCGCTTCCCCAGCACGGACGGCGCCGAGGGCGGGGCGCAGCTCTTCCAGAAGTCTGCGATGTTCATGTCCGGCTCCGCCCGCACGGAGCACCCGGAGGAGGTCAAGAAGTTCATCGACTTCATGGTCAACAGCGAGGAGGCCGGCCTGCTCAACCTCGCCGACCGCGGGCTGCCCGCCAACCAGTCCGTCCGCGAGGCGGTCCTCCCCGAGCTGGACGAGGCGGACACCATGGCTGCCGAGTTCATCGAGGAGGTCCAGCCGGAGCTCGGTGACCCCCTGCCGATCCCGCCGCTGGGCTTCAGCTCCCTCCAGGAGATCCTCTACCGCTACGAGCTGGACGTCGCCTTCGACCGGGCGAGCCCGCAGGAGGCCGCCGAGCGGATGATCTCCGAGATGGAGTCGGCGATCAGCTGACCCGCACGCTCCGCGGGCGCCGGCCGGGCCGCGCCCGCGGCTCCACCTGGGCGGCACCCCGCCGAGCGCCGACCATCCGTCCCTTCGACCGTTCAACCACACTCTCCTTCTTCTTCTTCTCCTTCGGATCGTCCGGCACGTGCCTGCCGGGAAAGAGGCTTGTTCCATGTCTGCTGTGCGCTACGCGAATGTCACCTGTCAGTACCCGGGGGCCGAGCGGCCCTCGGTCACCGATCTGGACCTGGAGGTGGCCGACGGGGAGTTCCTGGTCCTGGTCGGACCCTCCGGATGCGGCAAATCCACCACCCTGCGGATGCTGGCCGGCCTGGAGGAGGTCACCGCCGGGAACATCTACATCGGGGACCGCGACGTCACCGACGTGCCGTCGAGGGACCGCGACATCGCGATGGTCTTCCAGAACTACGCCCTCTACCCGCACATGACCGTGGCCGAGAACATGGGCTTCGCCCTGAAGATCGCCAAGGTCCCCGCCGAGGAGCGAAAGCGCCGGGTGGAGGAGGCCGCCAAGATCCTGGA